>CBDBZP010000004.1:0-8686 GCA_965213585.1 Acidimicrobiales bacterium | reverse complement strand
CCGTCGACCATGTGCTGGTCGGCCGCCCTGGCCCGGTCGCGGTCGGAGCCTGCGCTCGGGCCGATGGCGATCACCTTGCCGATCCCCAGCGTCTCCACCTCCCGCAGCCGGTCCACGCAGCGGTCGGCGGGCCCCACGACGGCGTACCGGTCGATGAAGTCGGGCGTGAGCGCCCTCGTCTGGTCGGACCCGGTCCGGGTGTGGTGCTTCATGTCGTAGCTGGCGTGCAGCCGCTCCATGACCTGACGCTGGTCCTCGTCGGCGGGCCCCTGGACGGTGCCGTGCATGACCGAGAACCGGGCGAACGTGGCGAGCCCGCCGGCCACGAGCTCGTGGGCCACGTCCACGTCGGGGTGGGCCACGACGTTGACGTAGGCGGCGTATCCGACCCCGTCGGGATCGAGCCCGGCCTCGGTCCGGGCCGACCGGGCGGTCTCGATTCCCCACCGAAGGCGGTCGGGGTCGGCGCCCAGTGCGAACACGACCCGGTCCGCGGACCGGGCGGCGGCGGCGATGACCCTCGGGCCGGTCGCCGCCACCTCGACGGTGACGACCGGGTCGTCGTCGCGGCGCCACACCAGCCGGCTGTCCTCGGGGGTGTCGGCCAGGTCGAGCGTGCCCACGTCGGGGGCGGTGGTCTCACCGAACCCCAGGGCGTCGAACCCGACGGCATCTCCCCGCAGGTAGGTCCGCAGGGCCAGGAGGTAGCGCTCCAGCACCCCCACCGACGCCGGGGCCCGACCCAGGTGGGCGAGGGCGGAGTCACCCCGGCCGATGCCGACCGTCACCCGGTCGCCGGCCACGACGGCCAGGCTCTGCGCAGCGGCGGCGGTCACGGCGGGGTGGCGGGTCACCGGGTTGGTCACGCTGGTGCCCAGTCCCAGCCGGGCGGTGGCGCCGGCCATGGCCGTCAGCGCCACCCAGGCGTCGCCGGCGAGGTTCTGGGAGTCGGTCACACCGATTCCGTGCCACCCGTCGGCCTCGGCCCGCTCGGCCCGGCGCGCCGCCGACCGGGGTGACGAGGTGGCGATGGTCCACAGCTTCATGGTGTGACCGCCGGGCGTCGCCTGGCGACGAGGTTGGTGCGCCGGTAGTCGACGACGAGCGCTCCGTCCTGGTTGCGGGCCTCCGTGTGCCAGGTTACGATCCCGGTGTCGGGCCGGCTCCCCGACGGCCGTGTCCCGACCACCGTGGACGATGCGGTGAGGGTGTCACCGGGATGGACCGGGCGGTGGAACGTGACGTCCTCCATCCCGAGGAACGGGCCGCCCGTCTCGCTCAGGTCCTCGACCGACAGGCCGACGACGGTGCACAGCACCAGCATCGGGTTGACGACCACGTCGGGGTGTCCGTGCGCCCTGGCGAACTCGACGTTCAGGTGCATCGGGTTCCAGTTGCACGTCGCCGTGGAGAAGAGGGCGTTGTCGCCCTCGGTCAGCGTCCGGCCCCAGTGGTGGGTCAGCGCGCCGCCCTCGGTGAAGTCCTCGAACCTGTTCCCCTTGGTCGCGACGGGGAACGAGTCGAAGTCGATCGGGTCGTCCCTCCCGGCCCCGTCCCCCATGGCCCCGTCCCCCATGGCCAGCGACGCTAGCGCCCGTACTAGACAAGGTCAGATGGGGCTGAACGTCCGCGACGCAGGGAACCCTGCCGGCCCACCCGTGCTGTTCGTCCACGGGGTCCTGTCGAGCAACCTGCAGTGGGAGCCCAACCTGGCCCGCCTGGGGGCGGAGCTGCGGACGATCCTGGTCGAGCTGCCCGGGCACGGCGCGTCGCCCACCCCCGAGGACGTCTCGGCCTGGCGGCCCGCGGCGCTCCTCGGAGAGCTGGAGCGCATCCGGGTGGAGCTGGGCGTGGACCGGTGGTGGGTCGTCGGGCAGTCGTTCGGCGGTGCCGTCGTGATCCGCTACGCGCTGGCTCACCCTGGCCGGGTGCACGGCGTCGTGTTCACGAACTCGCGGGCCGTCTTCGGCGTCGGCGGCACCGATCCCGGCCGCAGGTCGACCCCGCCCACCGACCTGCGGAAGCTGCCGTTCCACCCGATCCACGCCAGCCGGATTCCGGCCGATCTGCAGGCTCGCATGGTCGACGCCGCCGACGCCGTGGCCCCCGAGGTGATGGGTCACGTGAGTGCCACCGTCGGCGAGTGGTGCTCGCGGGACGACCTCGACCGGCTCACCGCCCCGACGCTGCTCGTGAACGGCCGGTGGGAGACGGCGTTCCAGCGGTGGGTGCCGGTGGCCCGGTCGTCCATCGCCGACGTGTCGGTGGTCGACCTCGACGGCGGCCACGCCATCAACATCGAGCAACCGGGCGGGTTCGACTCGGCCGTGCTCGACCTCATCCGTCCCCGTCGGGGGGCGAGCCCAACCGCGTCAGCACGGTGCGGGTGATCTGTTCGATCTGGGGGTCGCGGGCCGCCAGCCCGTGGGCCCAGTCGGTCGACCCCGACGTGATGACGGTCGCGCCGGCGGCGTTGGTGTAGGCGCCGAGCACGGCGTGGCCGTGACGGATGCGGTCCACCGCCTCGGGGTCCCGCGTGCCGAAGATCCGCGATGCGATGTACTCCAGCTCGCTCGGCTCCCCCGGCCCGGGGGGGCGGGGGGCGGACTCGTGCGTGAAGTGCTGGGTGGGGCAGGTGCCGAGGATCTCGAAGGTCGGCGGCGTGGCGTCCTCACCGGTCGGGTACGGGAGCCCGTCGCGGTAGTCGAACACGCAGCCGTCGCACTCGTAGCCGACGACCGTCGCGTCCGCACCGAGGACGTCGCCGTAGCCGAGCCCGGTCCCGTCGAAGATCCAGTGGCCGGGGCGGTGCACCGTGTAGCCGCCGAGGCCGGCGGTCACGTTGCGACCGATGCGGTGGTAGCCGCCCCGGGTGAACGACACGCCGGTCATCAGGTTCTCCGGACGGCCGACGACGACGTCGGACCAGAACGTGGTCACCTCCCGCTCACGGTCGGTTCCCATCAGCGGATCGCGTCGGAAGGCGCCCTTGTAGCCGACGATCAGGTCGTCGTCACCCTCGATCCTCACCTGCCAGAGCGACGTGTTGCCCGAGAAGAAGGCGGCTGCACCGCCGCCTCCGATGAACGACTCGACCGTGTCGCGCATCCCCCGGGACCAGTACTCGTCGTGTCCGACCGACAGGTAGAGCCTTGCGTCGTCGAGCACCTCGGGGTGCGCCTCGAGATCGGCGTTGGTGCACACGCCGATCTCGAACCCCTGACGTTCGGCCCACTCGACGAAGGGCAGCTCCCAGTCGGGCCACCCCGCCGAGCCGGCCCACTCCGACAGGTGGTTCAGCCGGAGGTAGCCGACGTGGGCGGCGTTCTGCGGGTCGGGGGCACCGGTGCCGGTCACGCGACGACCCTTGCCGGGCGGTTTGTGGAGGTAGCCGGCGGCCATGGGCCGCTGCATGGCGACCTGGGTGGCTCCGGTGTAGAGGTTCGACCCCCCGAAGTCGTTGTAGGCGTGCCACGTGTTGGTCGACAGCGCCAACACGATGCGGGTGCCGGGGGCGGGCCGCACCACGAAGAAGGCACGGTCGCGCCGGACCTTGTCGCCGACGTCGATCTCCATCACGGCCTCGTAGTAGCCTGAGCGCCACGTCGGTCCGACGTCGACCGTCAGCGCCACCGGCCAGCCGCACCCGCTCGACGCAGCGTCCTCCGGAACCTCGTGCTCGTCGGCTGCGACCGACCCCGATCGGAACACGACCTCCCGGCGGGCACCCACCCGGGCGACCTCGACCCGGACCGGGCGCCCGCCGGCCGACGACAGATGCAGACCGACCGGCTCGCCGGCCCGCACGGACTGCGGCCAGCAGTACCCCGTCACCACCTCCCGCCGCACGGTCAGCCTCCGCCGGTGGCTCGGCAACGTCCGAGGACGTCGGCGAGCTCCGGAGCATCACCGGCTGCGATCCACTCCCGGGCCTGGCCGGGGTCGAACTCGGGGCATACGACGGTCACCGGGATGTCGAAGCGCCGGTCGTCGCCGAGCCGGACCGTCCCCCTGGCGAGGGGTTCGGGCACCGGGACGGCCATCGACGCGATGAGATCACGCCGCGCCGGGTCGAGGCCGGCGCTGTCAGGGCCGGCGAAGGGCTCCCAACCCGGGAAGGCCATGACCCCGTCGGCCAGCTCGAAGAAGTCGGCGTACGAGGCGCCGTCGCTCGCCGGGAAGCCACCGACGAGCGCCACGCCGCCGACGGTGTCGGGTCGCCGATCGGCCACGATCCACGCCAGGGTGTACGCCGCCGAGTGACCGACCACGAGGGGCCGGTCGGCTCCGTCCGCGGCGGCGACCACCGCCGCGATCTGGTCGTGCAGCGTCGCCGTCGTCGATCCGTCGTCGACACCGGCGAGTGCGAGGGCGTGAAGCGTGTGTCCGTCGCCCTCGAGCGCTGCGGCGACGTCGGACCAGATCGATCGCGGGAGCCAGAGCCCGGCGACGAGGACGATGTCCATGCCGGGCACCGTAGGACCACTCCGGTCGGACCGCCACCGGGTCCTGCGTCCCTGGGTACAGACCGGTGACCGCAACCGGGCCACCGACGCCTGCGGGCCCACTGGTCAGATGCGCTGGGCAGTAGGGGAGAGCGCTGCACCATCATCGGTGCCGCCGGGGCATCACTGGGATCGCTCGCCGATCTCACGCCGGGGTTCGGGCTCCCCGGTGACCGGTGACCCGGAGGCCAGAACGGCCTTCGAGAACAAGACCCTGGTGCCGTGGAGCACCAGCGCAGCGGCGTTGTGCCCAGTCAGGGCACCACCGCGATCGAGAGGTGGCTCGCCCGTCGGTGACCGCTCGTGCCCGCCGTGCCCACCACGTGACCGCCTGCGTCGTCCACGACATCGGGAGGCCCGTATCGTGGGAGAAGGGCTCTTCTTCGACGGCGGCGACGGGGAGCTGGGATCGGAACCGCTCGGCCTGCGCCAAGATCTTGTACGAGCGGGTCGAGTTGAGTCCCGGGTGGTGGTGTGCGGAGACGGTGAGGTCCGGTCACTTCTCGAGCGTGGGCCCGGTTCCCCGAACCCGCGTCTGGCGCATGTAGCGGCGGAAGCGGTTCGCGTCGAAGCCCACGCCGCGGTGGAGGACGCAGCGGTTGTCCCAGATCACGGTGTCGCCCGGGCGCCACCGGGCCGTCCACCGGTGCTCGGGTCGTGTGGCCCGCTCGTTGAGGTCGTCGATGAGGCGTCGGCTCTCGATCCCGCTCCAGCCCATGATGGATCGGGCGTGGGAGCCGACGTAGTAGTTGCGACGACCGTGACGGGGGTTGGTCCGCACCAGCCGCTGCTCGATCGGGGGAAGTGACGCCGCGTGGTTGTCGTGGACCGGCGCCACCTTGGTGCGGCTGAACACGTAGTCGTGGAGCACGTGGAGATCGTCGATCTCGGCCTGCTCGTGCCGGGTGAGGCGGCCGTAGGCGGCCCGTTGGCTGACGAACTCGGTCTCGCCACCCTCGTCGGGCACCTCATAAGCGTGGAGAATCGACACGTACGACGGGTTCAGCCGGAAGGAGGAGTCGGAGTGCCAGAGGTTGTTGCCCTTCTGGCTGCGGGTGCGGGGATCGCCTTCATCACGCTTGGTGTCGGAGTCAACGACGTTGCCGATGGTCCCGAAGTAGGTGATCTCGCCCGTGCGGCCGAAGGTGACGTGCTCCTCTTCGGGTTCGCCGAGCGCCTCGGTCAGGCGCAGCTGGGCTTCGTCGGACATGTCCTGGTCGGGGAACACCAGGACCGAGTGCTCGTCGATGGCGGCGTGCAGCGCCTCTGACCACGCTCACGGAGTTCTCCCCAGACCTGCTCACTGAAGTTCCCCACCCCTGAGGGTCCACCCGTAGGGGTGGGGCCCCTCTCAAGGCTGGTGGTCACCACGACCACACCGGCCCCCGAGAGGAGCCCCACGTCGATGCTGACACCAGGGGAAGACATGGAGATCAACGCGTTGAGGAAGCAGGGCTGGTCGATCTCGGCCATCGCCCGTCACAGCGGCCGGGACCGCAAGACGGTCCGGGACTATCTGGCCGGCAGGCGCGAGCCGGGGGTGCGGGCCCGCTCCGGGGACGATCCGTTTGACCGCTTCGAGCCCTACGTGCGTCAGCGGCTCGCCGATGACCCGCACGTGTGGGCCACGGTGCTGTTCGACGAGGTCGCTGCGTTCGGGTTCGAGCGCAGCTATCCGACCTTCACCCGCCAGCTCCGAGACCGTCAGCTGCGCCCGCACTGTGAGCCGTGCGCCTCATCGAACGGCCGGGCTCATGTGGACATCGAGCACCCTGCGGGTGAGGAGATCCAGTGGGACTGGCTCGAGCTGGCCCGTACCCCGTGGGGTGAGCCGGCCAGCGTGCTGGTTGGGGCGTTGTCGCACTCGGGACGGTTCCGGGCGTGGGTGTCGGAGTCGATGGACCAGGCCCATCTGGTCGTCGGCATCGACGAGGTTCTGCGCCGCCTGGGCGGCACCGCCCGGGTCTGGCGGGTCGACCGGATGGCCACCGTGATCCGCCCCGGCACCGCCGAGGTGCAGCGGTCCTTCGTGGCGGTCGCCAAGCACTACGGCGTCACCGTTGTGCCCTGCCCGGCCCGCCACGCCAACCGCAAGGGCGTCGTGGAGAAGGCCATCGACTACCTGACCCAGCGGTGGTGGCGCACCGCAGCGGTGAACTCCCCGGCCGAGGCGCAGCTGAGCCTGGATCGCTTCTGTTCGACCACTGCCGACACCCGATCCCGCAACGCCTCAACGGTCGCCGACCTCGCCGACGCCGAGCCGTTGCTGGAGCTGCCAGCGGTGCCGTTCCCCGCCACCGTGACCGAGGTCCGCACCGTCGCCGCCAACGCGCTGGTGTCGCTCTGGGGCAACCGCTACTCGGTGCCTCCTGGTCTGGTCGGCGGGCACGTGCAGATCCGCTGGCGACTCGGCGAACCAACCGTGTCGTTCCATGCCGCCGGCCGCCAGGTCTGCGCCCACACGCTGGCCCCACGCGGCGCGCAACGAACCGTCCGGCTGGCCGAGCACACCACCGCCCTGGAGAACGTCGTGCTCGGCGCCTTCAGCAGCGACCGGCCCTGTGAGCGCAAGATCAACCGGCCCCCCTCAGGAGCCGCGCTGGCCTTGGCCGCCGAACTCATCGGCGAGTCCGCCGCCGATCCCGTCATCGACCTCGACATCTACCGGCGTCTCACCGAGGAGCCAGGCCGATGACCAAGACCGACTCCCTCTACCAGCAGGTTGCGTTCCCATCTCGCCTACCTCCGCCTCGGCGCCGCCGCCGAAGCCCTCCCCGCCGAACTCGATCACGCCCGCGACACCGAGGCCACCCACACCGAGTTCCTGCGACGGCTGCTCGCCATCGAAGTCGACGCCACCGAAGCCCGCCGCCCACGCCGGCCTGCTCCGCTTCGCCAACTTCCCCGCCCCCTGGCAGCTCGGCGACTTCGACTTCGACGCCCAACCCTCGGTCAACGAAGCCCTCCTCCGGGACCTGGCGTCGTGCCGCTACGCCACCGACGCCACCAACGTGTTGTTCATCGGGCCACCCGGCGTCGGCAAGACCATGCTCGCCATCGCCCTCGGCCACGCCGCCGTCGGCTCCGGGTTACGCACCTACTACTGCACCGCCGCCGACCTCGCCGCCCGCTGCCGCCGCGCCGCCGTCGAAGGCCGCTGGGCCAACACCATGCGTTTCTTCAAGGGCCCATCGGTGCTGATCGTCGACGAACTCGGCTACCTCCCCATGCCCGCCGAAGACGCCAACGCCCTGTTCCAAGTCATCTCCCAGCGAGCTACCTGAACGGCTCGATCATCCTCACCACCAACCGCGGCGTCGCCTCCTGGGGCGACATCTTCGCCGACACCACCATCGCCGCCGCCATGCTCGACCGGCTCCTACACCGCTCAGTGGTCATCAACATCAGCGGGGACAGCTACCGCATGCGCGCCCACCGAGCCCGCGCCCAAGCCACCCGCAACGCCATCACGCCATGACCGCCGACCCCGACCACCACATCATCGACCTGGCCCACTGGTGCCCGACCTGCCGCCGGCCTCCCTCGACCACCCCAGCCCGGGCACCCACCACGACGACCTCGTCCACCTCGACCCCACCACCGGCCGCTGGCAGCACACCCTCTGCCTCATCGCCACCCGAACAACCCCCACCCAGGAGGCCACAACCACTACCGTTCCACCCAGCCCCCCAGGGTGGGGAATTTCGCCGAGCAGCTCTGAGGAACTCCGGCGAGCGGCGTCACCTCGACCACCTCCACCGCCAGCGTCCCGGTCAGGTCGACGCCGAGGACCCGTGCGCCGAAGTCCTCGTGCATGGCTTCCATCTCCATCCCACCAGCTTCGCGCTGACCGCCACGAGCCTGGTCAGCGTCGTGGCGGGGTCGCCGTCGACGCTGAACGGGCCGGTGGTGATCCCGACGACGTTCAACATCGTCCTCGGCGCTGTCACTGTCGTCGACACCGACGGTGTGGCGGCCCGCCCTGGTGAGATGACCAGGTACCTGTCCCATCGATGCGCCATCGCCGCTGAGGAACTGGCTGTCCTACGAGCCGAGCGGAGCTGGTCGCACCATCGCTCGGTCGGGTGCTTCGAGTCAAGGTCCTCGTTGCCCGCATGGCTGACGGCGACAGCATGGACCTGTTCCGGTCGCCGCTCCAGCAGGGACCGCAGGACGTGATC
>CBDBZP010000003.1:0-33406 GCA_965213585.1 Acidimicrobiales bacterium | reverse complement strand
ACCCGTCTCGACGGGTCGCCCGCCTTCGCCGGGGTGGGCACCGCCGACGACCTGGCCCGCTTCGCCGGCCACCTGCTGGAGCCGGTGGTGCTCGCCGCCGAGACCCACGCCGAGGCCCGCTCGGTCCAGTTCCCCGGCCTGCCCGGCGTGCTGCCCGGCATCGGCCGGATGGACCGCAACGACTGGGGCCTCGGCCACGAGCTGCGGGGCGACAAGCACCCCCACTGGACGGCCCCGGCGGCCGGACCCGCCACGTTCGGCCACTTCGGCGCGTCCGGCACGTTCCTGTGGGTCGACCCCGTCCGGGCGCTGGCCTGCATCTGCCTCACCGACCGTGCCTTCGGACCCTGGGCGATGCGGGCCTGGCCGGCCCTCTCCGAGGCCGTCATCCTCGCCGCAGAGCCGCCTCGCTGACGGCGCTCACCCCGGGGGCTACTCGCGCCGCAGGGTCACCGTGAGGCCCCGTTCCTGCAGCACGTCGAGCAGCCGCCGGGTGTGCTCGGCCCCCCTCGTCTCCACCAGCACGTCGATGTCGACCCGGCGTACGGGCAGCTCGGTGAGCCAGCGCTGGTGGCTGACCTCGACCACGTCGGCGCCGGTCTCGGAGATGAGCCCGGTCACGGCGGCCAGGCTGCCGGGTAGGTCGTCGGCCTCGACCCGGAGGTGCGCGATACGGCCCTGGCGGACGAGGCCCCGGAAGATCACCGACGACAGCACCCTGCTGTCGATGTTGCCCCCCGTCAGCACGACCCCCACCCGCCGCCCGGCGAAGCGCCCGGGGTGCTCGACCAGCGCCGCCAGGGCCGCCGCTCCCGCCCCCTCGGCCACCGTCTTCTCGATCTCGAGGTAGAGGACGACGGCCTCCTCGACCGACGGCTCACCCACCACCAGCACGTCGTCGACGAGACGATCCATCATCGGGCCGGTGAGGTGGCCGGGCTGCTTCACGGCGATGCCGTCGGCCAGCGTCGGACCGCCCAGGGGCACGATGCCGCCGTTGCGGGCGGACACGCCGTCCCAGTTGCGGACCTGCACCCCGACCATCTCGACACCGGGGGCCAGCGCCCGGGCCACGACGGCCATGCCGCAGATCAACCCGCCCCCACCGACCGGGACGACCAGCACGTCGAGATCGTCGGCGTCGGCGAGCATCTCCAGCGCGACCGTGCCCTGACCGGCGATCACGGCCGGGTCGTCGAACGGGTGCACCAGGGTCAGACCCTCCGCCTCGACCAGACGCTCGGTCACCGCCGCGCAGGCCGCCACGTCGACGCCCTCCTGCACGACCCGGGCACCGAGCTCGCGGGTCCGATGCACCTTCACGAACGGGGCGGTGGTCGGCATCACGATGGTGGCGGGGATGCCGAGCCGGGCGGCGTGGTGGGCGACGCCCTGGGCGTGGTTGCCGGCCGACTGGGCCACCACGCCCCGCCGGCGGGCGTCGTCGTCGAGGGCGACCAGCCTGCAGCGCGATCCCCGGTCCTTGAAGGACCCGGTGAACTGCAGGTTCTCGAACTTCACCCGCACGTCGGCACCGACCACGTCCGACAACGTCGCCGAGCGGAGGAACGGCGTGCGGACGATCTCACCCGACAGCACGTCCGCCGCCGCCCGCACGTCGTCCACCGTGGGAGGCCGGTCGCTCGCGTCACCCACGGAGGTCATCTCACACCCGCCACCACGGAGGCTCAAGTCGGCGGGGCGTCCCGTCGATGGGCGCTCGTGGACGCACGTGAGGCTCGACACCTCCTCCGCCGCACCGGCCACGGGACCCGCCCGGCCGACCTGGCGCCGTACCTGCCCCTCACCCGGGAGCAGGCCGTCGACCGCCTGCTCGACATCGGTCAGAACCCTCCCGCCACGACGCCCGGCTTCCTCGCCGCCGACGACCCGAACCGCCCGATGCCGTCGTGGAAGGCCGTCAACGGGCTCGGGTGGTGGTGGACCAACCGGTGGTCGACGGTGCCCCGCCCGCTGGAGGAGAAGCTCATGCTCTTCTTCCACGACCACTTCGCCGTACACCGCCAGAAGGTCAGGTACGGGCACCAACTGTGGGACCTGATGGCCGCCATCCGGCCCCACGTCCTCGGCCACTGGCCGACGCTGGTACGAGCCGTCTCGCTGTCGACGGCGATGCTCCAGTACCTCGACAACGCGGAGAGCCGGGCCGGCGCGCCGAACGAGAACTTCGCCCGGGAGCTGTTCGAGCTGCACCTCCTCGGTCCGGGTCACTACACGCAGGCCGACGTGGCCGAGTCGGCCCGGGCCTGGACGGGGCACGGGATCGATCGCGACAAGCGCCACTACCGGTTCGATCCCGCCGAGCACGACGACCGGGACAAGCGGATCTTCGGGGTCACCCGCCGCTGGGACGGGCCCCAGGTCATCGACCACGTGCTCGCCGAGCCGACGCTCCGCCGGGTCGCGGCCAGGCACCTGGCCGCCCGCCTGTGGGAGCTCCTGGCCCACCCGGGTCCGCCCGCCGGAGTGGTCGACGCCCTCGCCGACGGGTTCGTGGCGTCGGGCCTCAGCATCCGGGCACTGGTGCGGGCACTCCTGCTGCGGAACGAGTTCTACGGCCCTACCGCCGTCGGTGCGGTGGCCCGCATGCCGATCGAGCTGGCCGCCGACGTCACCCGGGTGGTCGGCCTCACCGCCGAGCAGACCCACCCCGAGTGGTACGCCGCCGAGATGGGTCAGCGCTGGTTCGAGCCGGTCAGCCCGAAGGGGTGGAAGCCCCACAACGCGCTGGTCAGCGCGTCGACGGCCATGGCCCGCGCCGACTTCGCCCGCCACCTCGGCTGGCAGGTGGCCGACAGCGGGCGCCTCGACCCGGTCACGACCCTGCCGCCCCGTGACGCCGTGACCTGGATGGCGTCCTTCCTCGGCGTCGAGCCGCTGTCGGGGCGGACCCGCGCCGCCCTGGAGGAGCTGGTGATCCGCGAACGATCGGACCGAGCGTGGGCCGTGCCCGTCAACCTGCTGGTGGCCACCCTCCTCTCACCCGAGATGGTGCTGGCATGACCGGCCCCGAGCGCGACCCCCTGGACGATCCCCGGCTGTTCCTGCCGCTCGGTCACGACCCGGTCACCGTGTCGCGCCGGCGTTTCCTGCAGTACACGGCGGCGGGCGCCGGGGTGGTGGCCGGCGCCACGGCCCTCGACGCCGGCCTCACCTCGGCCGTGGCGGGGGCGGCACCGGTGCGCCCCACCGACGGACTGCTCGTGACCCTGTTCCTCGGGGGCGGCAACGACGCCCTGAACATGACCGCCCCCGTCGCCGACGGGCGCTACTTCGACCAGCGCGGCGCACTGGCCGTCGACGGCGGCCGCGCCCACCCGCTCGGGCACGGTGTCGCCCTCCACCCGGCCATGCCCCGGCTGAAGGCCCGCTACGACGCCGGCCAGGTCGCCGTCGTCCTCGGGGTGGGCGACCCCCAGCCCGACCTCAGCCACTTCGTGTCGGTCGAGCGGTGGATGACGGGCCGGGGTCGGGACCGCACCGGGTGGCTCGGCCGCTGGCTCGACGGCGCCGGCGCCTCCGACCTCGCCGCCGTGTCGATCGGGTCCAGTGTGCCCCTGCACCTCGTCGGGCGCCGCACCAGCGGAATCGGTCTCGGCCGGCGCGCCGGCGGGATGCTCGCCTCGCGCAAGGCCGTCGACCGGACCGTCCACCGGGCCCTCCTCGACATGGACCGCTACGGCTCGGGCCTCGGACCCCTCGGCGACACCGTGGCCGGTGCCGCCGCCGACGCCATCGACCTGGCCGGCAAGCTCAAGACCGTCTACGGGGGGGAGCTCCCCGACGACGGTCTGGCCCGCGAGCTGGCGCTGGCCGCCCGGCTCGTGTCGGCCGACGTCGGCGTGCGGGTGGCCAGCGTCACCCACGGCTCCTACGACACCCACACCCGGCAGGGGGCGACCCACGCCCAACTCCTGGCCGAGCTGGACGACGCCATCGCGGCCTTCTTCGCCCACCTCGACCCCCGCCGGGCGGCCCAGACGACGCTGCTCGTCTACAGCGAGTTCGGGCGTCGGCTCCGGGCCAACGGCTCCGGGGGCACCGACCACGGGACGAGCGGGACCGTCCTCGTGCTCGGCGGCCGGGTTCGGGGCGGCGTGCACGGGGCCATGCCCGACCTGGGTGCCCTGACCAACAACGGGCGGGACCTCGCCACGACCGTCGACTTCCGCAGCGTCTACGCCAACGTGCTCACCCGCTGGCTCGACGCCGACGCAACGGAGATCCTGGGCGGTGAGTTCGCCGGGCTCGACCTCTTCGGCTCCCGCCCCGGCCAGGGTGGCGCCGGCGGCGCCCCCGCACCCCACCCCAAGGCCCGCCACGGCTACCTGCTGGTGACGGCCGACGGCGCCGCCCACAACTTCGGCAACCGCGCCGGACACGGCGGCACGATCACCCCCCACGTGATCGCCGCCGCCGCCCACCCCGGTGGCAACGGGTACTGGATCGCCGCCGAGGACGGCTCGGTGGAGGCGTTCGGCCAGGCCGCCTTCCACGGCTCGATGCGGGGCCACGGGCTCAACGCCCGCATCGTCGACATGGCCGTCGCCCCCGGCGGCGACGGGTACTGGCTGCTCGGCGAGGACGGCGGCGTCTTCTCGTTCGGCAACGCCCCCTTCCACGGCTCGACCGGCGCGATGGTGCTCAACCAGCCTGTCGTCGGGATGACCGCCCACCCCTCGGGCCGGGGCTACTGGTTCGTGGCGTCCGACGGCGGGGTCTTCGCCTACGGCCCCGACGCCGGCTTCCACGGCTCGATGGGGGGCCGGCCCCTCAACCAGCCCGTGGTCGGGATGGCGGCCACCGCCACCGGCCGGGGCTACTGGTTGGTGGCGGCCGACGGCGGCATCTTCAGCTTCGGCGACGCCCAGTTCTTCGGATCGACGGGCGGCATGACGCTGAACCAGCCCATCATCGGCATCGCCACCGCACCAGGCGGACGGGGCTACTGGATGGTCGCCTCCGACGGCGGCATCTTCAGCTTCGGCCAGGCCGACTTCGTGGGCAGCCTGGGCGGCAGCGGCAAGCAGGTCGTGGCCATCGCCACCTGACGGCGGGCGGGCTACCGGGTCGCCGTACCGGCCAGCACCAGGGACGCTTCGAGCGGTCCGCAGTTGGCCAGACGGCAGACGGCCTCCTGGGCGGCCGAGCCCTCGACACCGGCGCATCGGACCCTGATCGCAGCCCAGTGGGCGCCGGTCATCCGCTCCCGTCGGGCGCCGGCGGCGAGGTGGGAGCGCAGGGCGGCGATACGCACGGCGAGCGGAATGGCGGTGACGGCGGCGGGGGCGAGCACGAGCAGGACGGCCACGTGCCGGTTCTACTCGCCCACCCGTCGTCGTCGAGCCAACGCATCGACAACAGTGGTGGGGTGAGCGCCCACCACTTCGACCGGCCCGACCCCCGGCGGCTGCGTGACGGGGTGGGGGCGAAGTGGACCCGCTACGACGACGACGTGATCCCCGCCTGGGTGGCCGACATGGACCTCGGCGTGGCGCCGGCGATCCGTGACGCGCTGGCCGCCATGGTCGAGCGGGAGGACCTCGGCTACCCGGGACTGATCATGGGCGAGCTGGGTCCCGCCCTGTGCGATCGCTACGCCAGCCGCCACGGCTGGGAGCCGGATCTCGGCCACGTGCGGTCGTTCACCGACGTGGTGCAGGCCATCGAGGCGACCCTGTGGGTGGCCACCTCACCGGGCGACGGGGTGGTCGTCCACACGCCCATCTACCCACCCTTCCTGGGCGCCGTCGAGCAGCTCGGCCGGGAGCTGGTCGACCAGCCCCTCGTCCGCCAGGACGGCGGTTGGGCCCTCGACGTCGACGCCCTCCGGGCCAGCCCCCCGTCCGCCCGGGTGGTCATGCTGTGCAACCCGCACAACCCGAGCGGCCACGTCCTCACCGCCGCCGAGCTGGAGGCCGTCGCCGCCGTCGCCGTCGAGCGGGACCTGCTGATCGTGGCCGACGAGATCCACGCCGACCTCGTCCACCCCGGTCACCGTCACGTCCCGATCGCCTCCCTCGGCGCCGAGGTGGCGGCCCGCACCCTGACGCTGACCTCGGCCACCAAGGCGTTCAACGTGGCCGGGCTGCGCTGCGCCGTCGGCGTGGTCGGTCCGGCGGTCCTGCGAGATGCGTTCGCCGCCCTGCCCGGGCACCTGCTGGGGGCGCCGTCGGGGCCGGGCGTGGTCGCCACCCTGGCCGCCTGGCGCCACGGGGACGGGTGGCTCGACGACGTCATGGCCCACCTGACCGCCAACCGGGACCACCTGGCCGCCCGGCTCGCCGCCGAGGCGCCGATGCTCGGACACGGGCCTCCCGACGCGACCTTCCTGTCGTGGATCGACGCCACCGGGCTGGGGGTCGAGGACCCGACGGGGTGGCTGCTGCGGGAGTCCCGGGTGGCGCTCAGCGCCGGCGAGCGGTTCGGGCCGCCCGGGGTCGGTCACGTCCGGCTGAACTTCGCCACCTCACGCCGGCTGCTCGACGAGATCGTCGACCGGATGGTCGAGGCAATCGGGCGGATCTGACCGCTCCCCGCCGCTGCGGGCCCGGCGGCGCAAGATGAGGGGGTAGCCGACCGCCACCACCGCGGCGAACAGGAACCACTGGACGGCGTAGCTCAGGTGGGGCCCGGCGCCGAGCTCGGCCGGCTCGACCCGGGCCGGGTCGTCGGAGGCGGGCAGCTCCTGGTCGAGGTAGAAGGGGAGCACCTCGCTGTCGGTCTGGCGCGCCAGCCGGACCACGTCGACCCGGTTGAGGACGCCGAGGACGCCGTCGGCGGGCTCGGACGCCTGGAAGCGGGCCCGGTGCTGGCTGGGGCGGACCCAGCCCGTCACCTCGACCCGGCCGGCCGGGGGCTCGGTGGCCGTCAGCTCGCCGTCGACCACCCGCCCGGGCGGCACCCAGCCCCGGTTGACGTAGATCGTCCGGCCGTCGGCGAGGCGCAGCGGCGTGACCGCGAACACACCGTTGACCCCGCCGGCCGAGGCCCGGTTGCGGATGGCCACCTGCCCGTCGACGAAGGTCCCCTCGACCCGCACCCGGCGGTACTGGTCGGGCCCGGGATCGACACCGTCCAGATCGCCGGCTCCGAGGAGGGGGGCGTCGACGTTCGCCTCCACCAGCCGGTTGCGCTCGACGCGCTGCCCGTGGCGGTCGAGCTGCCAGAACCCCGCCACCACGAACCCCACCACCGCGGCCACGGCGAGGAGGTGCCCGACCACCCAGACGGGACGCAGCCACCACCGCACGACCCCCGACGCTACCGGCGGGCGAAGCCGAGACGGTTGCCCGGCGGGCGGCCGGAGCGTGTCGCACATTGGCACAGTCAACCCGACAGGGCCTGCTCGACACTGACCGTCGCCGAGGGGGTGAGCGTGGCACTGGGGAGGATCAGGCGGCCGGCGGGCTCGCACCGGGTCAGGGCCGTCCGCGCCACGCCCCGCTGGATCATGGGTGTCGCCGTCGTCGCGCTCCTGGTCATCTCGGAGCTGGTGACCGAGGGACCGTTCTTCTCGAAGTCGTCGTTCTCGACGCTCACGCCCTTCGTCGGGGTGATGGTCATCGCCTCGCTCGGCCAGGCGTTGGTGATCGGCACCGGTGGGATCGACCTCAGCATCCCGTCGATCATGACGTTCGTCGGCGTCGCCGTCCTCCAACTGTCGGACGGCCGCGACGGCCGCCTGGCCTCGACCGTCGTCGTCGTGCTGGGGGCCTGCGCCGTCATCGGCCTCCTCAACGGGGTGCTCGTCGAGCGGCTCCGTCTCAACCCCTTCGTGGCGACGCTCGCCGTCGGCCAGATCGTCGAGGGTGTCGCCCGCTTCTACCGCGGCCCGGTCCCCAGCGTCACCCGCGTCCCGCAGTCGCTGGTCGACGGAACCCGCTGGAACGTGGCCGGCGTCAGCGTGGCCCTCCTGATCGCCGTGATCCTGACCGTGGCCGGGACCCTGGTCTTCGGCTCGACCGTCTGGGGCCGGCGGTTGGTGGCGAGCAGCGCCTCGGAGACCGCCGCCGGCCTGATCGGTCTCCGCTCGGGGCTCTACCGGATCGCCGCCTACGTGCTGGCCGCCACGCTCGCCGGGGCCGCCGCCATCCTGCTCGCGGGCCTGCTGGGTTCGCCCGACCTCTCCCTCGGCGGTCCCTACCTGCTCGCCACCGTCGTCGTGGTGGTCCTGAGCGGAGCTTCGCTCACCGGCGGCCGGCTCGACCTGATCGGGGTCGGGCTCGCCGGCATCTTCATCACCGTCCTCGACCACGACCTGCGGGTCCAGGGCTACTCGTCGGGCCTGGCCCAGTTGGCCCAGGCGATCGTCTTCGGGGGCGGCCTGGCCGTGGTCTACCTCGTTCCCCGCCGGGGCGAGCTCGCCGCAGCGATCCGGAGCCGCATCGCGCCACCGGCATCGGCCTGATCCGACACCACCGCACCACCACACGAGGGGGATCCCATGCAACCCACCACGAGCGCTCCGACACCACGGCGACGACGTCACCGCTGGCTGGTGCTGGCGTTGACGCTGGCCCTCGTCGCCGCAGCCTGCGGCGACGACGACCCGGAGGGCACCGCTCCTCCGCCCACGGAGGAGTCGCCGACCGCCTCCACCGCGGCGACCACCGAGTCGTCTGCGCCCGCCACCACGGCCGCAGACGACCCGCCCACGTCCGACGGCGACGCCGTCACGGCAGCCCTCCACCAGGTGTTCCAGACCGAGATCACCGCCGGCGAGGTCGATCCGCTCATCGTCGAGGCCCTCGAGCGGGCGACGCAGGAGCTGACCCCCGAGCAGCTCGACGTTGCGTTCACCTGCTGGGAGGGGTCGGACTGCGAGATCCCCGGCGGGGGCGACGTGACCCTCGCCATCACCGACGGGTTCGGGGGGAACACCTGGCGTCGCATCTCCAAGATGGAGGCGATCCTGCAGGCCCTGACGTACCCGGAGGTCGGCCGCATCATCTCGACCGACGCCAACTTCGATCTGGCCACGATGCAGTCTCAGGTCAGGGGAGCGTCAGCCCAAGGCGCCGACGTGATCGTGGCCTACGACGACTTCGGCGACGCGATGGCCCCGACGTTCGGTGACGTGCAGGGCGAGGGGGCGTTCGTGTCGACCTACGTCGGGCCCGTGCCCTCGGCCGGACCCGACCAGGTCGTCACCCAGGTCGTGACCGACACCTGCGCCGCCGGCACGAACATGGCCGACGCCGTGGCCGAGATGCTGGGCGGATCCGGTTCGATCGCCTTCTTCAACGGCACGCCCGGCAACCCCCAGGGGGCGGCGTGGAACGGCTGCGCCGAGGACCGCCTCGCCGAGGTGGCACCCGACGTCGAGGTCGTCTTCTCGGCCGACACCGACTGGACACCGTCGGGGGCCTTCGAGGCGGCGTCGGCTCTCATCGCCACCGGCGAGGACGTCGACGCCATCCTGTACGACTACGCCGATCCGCTGCCCCAGGTGGTCGACGCCTACGCTCAGGCCGGGGAGACGCCGCCGGCCCTCGTCACCTGGACCATGAACAACGAGCTGTTCCGGGTGTGGGAGGAGGCGCAGGGCACCGACGCGGAGTTCGAGCTGTTCTACACGAACGGTCTGAACTGGGTGGCCCGGGTCTCGGTGACGGCGGCCATGAACGCCTACCTCGGCGAGCCCGAGGCGGCCGAGGTGATCTACCCGCTCCCCTTTGTCCCCGCCGAGGAGGGCTTCTACCAGCCGGACCGCCCGGGCGACTTCCCGGGCAGCGCCCTCGTACCCGACGAGCTGCTCGATCGGATGATCAGCTAGATCGGAGGCCACGCCCATGCCCGCGATCAGGTCGGCACGGTGACGGTCAGCCCGGCCGACGACGCCGTCGCCACGCTGCCCGCCGACGTCCCAGCCCCCGGCACCGTCGAGGTGCGCGGCGTCAGCAAGTCCTTCGGGGCCGTGCAGGCGCTGCGGGACGTGTCGCTCCGTCTCGCCCCGGGGGAGATCCACGCCCTCGTCGGTGAGAACGGCTCGGGCAAGTCGACGCTCGTCAAGGTGGTCGCCGGCGTGGTCGCGCCGGACGTCGGCGACGTCCTGATCGACGGCCGGCCCCTCGAGCGGGCCAGTCCGCGGGCGTCGCGCCGGCTGGGAAGCCACACGGTGTTCCAGGACGGGTCCCTGATCCCCGAGCTGTCGATCGCCCAAAACCTCCACATCGGCACCGAGCCGGCCGACCGGCCGGCGTTCGGGCGGATCGACGGTTGGGCCTCCGTGCTCCTGGCCCAGCGAGGCATCGCCGGCGTCCACCCCGAGATGCGGGTCGCAGCCGTCGCCCCTGGCGATCGTCAGCTCATCGAGATCGCCCGCGCCGTGCACGGTTCCCCCCGTCTCCTGATGCTCGACGAGGCGACCTCGGCCCTCGACCCGTCAGGCGTCGATCACGCCCTCCGACTGGCGCACGAGGCGGCCTCGGCCGGCGCCGCCGTGCTGTTCGTCACGCACCGCCTCTCGGAGGTGTTCCGCATCGCCGACCGGATCACGGTGCTGCGCGACGGGGCCTGGCAGGGCACCTTCGAGGCGGACGAGGTCGATCAGCACGGTCTCGTCGAGCTCATGGCCGGCACCACCGTCGACGTGGAATTCCCTGCCCGTCCCGAGGCTGCCGACGACGGCCCGCCCGTCCTCCGGGCCAGCGACGTCACCGGGCCGGGGCTGGGACCGGTCGACGTCCGGGTGGGCCGGGGGGAGATCCTCGGGGTCGCCGGCGCCGACGGCAACGGCCAGCTGGAGCTGCTCCGGGCCCTGGCCGGGATCGATGCGACCGGCGGCTCGATCGTCGTCGACGGACGCCCCGTCACCTCCTACCGGGACGCCGTGGATGCCGGAGCCATCTACCTCAGCGGCGACCGTGCGGACGGGTCCCTGCTGCGCGCGCTGGGCGTCAGGGAGAACATGACGGTCGGCGTGCTCGGCCGCCTGGCGACGGCAGGGTGGCTCCGCCGGTCCGACGAGACGCGACACACCACCGCGGAGATCGAGCGCTACCGGATCCGGGTCGGCGACATGGAGCAGCCGGTCGCCTCGCTGTCGGGGGGCAACCAGCAGAAGGTCGCCGTGAGCCGGTCCCTGGCCACCACCTCGACCGTGCTGTTCGTCGAGGAGCCCACCCAGGGCGTCGACGTCCGGTCACGGATGGACATCTACCGGTTCCTGCGCAGCGCCGCCGACGACGGACTCGCCGTGGTCCTCTACTCGTCGGACGCATCCGAGCTGGCCGGCCTCACGGACCGCATCATCGTGCTGTCCCGGGGGCGCATCGTGGCCGAGCTGCGCAGCGCCGAGGCCACGGAGGAGCGGATCGTGGGCGCGTTCGTGGGGGCGACCCACGTCGTCGCCACCGGTGATCGCCCCGCCGCCGACACCGCCCCCGGCACGACGCCTCCGACCGAGGTGAGGCGGCCGCCGGCGCGTCTCCGGTCGGTCAACGACTTCCCCCGCATGACCATCCTGGTCGTCGGCCTGCTCCTCATCGGGGCCTACGCCCGGCTGGAGAACGACACCTTCCTGACATTGCCCAGCCTGAGCAACATCGCGCTGCTGGCCACGCCCCTCGCCATCGCCGGCGTGGCCCAGTACTGCGTGCTCGTCGTGCGGGGCCTCGACATCTCGGTGGCCGGGACGATCGCCCTGACCGTCGTCACCCTCTCCTTCGCCGTGCAGACCGGCGGTGTGGGCGCCGTGCTCCTCGTCGGCGGGCTGGTCGCCCTCGGCGTGGGCCTCGCTGTGGGGATCGCGAACGCCGCGCTGGTCGAGGGCGCCCGGGTGCCGCCCGTCATCGCCACGATCGCCACGCTGGGTGCGGCATCGGGTCTCGCCCTCATGCTCCGGCCCACCGCCGGGGGGCTCATCAGCACCGAGCTCGCTGCGGTCTTCAAGGACGGCCCGTGGTTCCTGCCGTGGCCCCTCGTCGTCCTCGCCGGCGCCGTCCTCGTGGCCGATCTGGTGCTCTGGCGCAGCGGCGTCGGGCTGACCGCCCGAGCCGTCGGCCTCAGCCCCGACGACGCCCAGCGGCTGGGCCTCCCCGCCCGCCGGATCCGAATCGGCGCCTACCTCGCCTGCGGGGCGCTGTCGGCCGTGGCCGGGCTCACCGTGGCCGCTCAGGTCGCCATCGGCGACGCCACCGTCGGCGGGAACTACACCCTGCTCGCCATCGCCGCCCCGGTGCTGGGTGGGGCCAGCCTGCTGGGCGGACGAGGCAGCTTCCTGGGGGTCCTCATGGGCGCGCTGGTCCTGGCGATGGCGCAGACCATGCCGCAGATCATCGGCGTGTCGAGCGCGACGACGTTCCTGTTCACCGGCGTCCTGACGCTGGTCGCCCTCCTCGCCTACTCGACCCGGGGGGTGCGACGCGCCCGGCCCCGACGCCGGCGGGGGGAGCGCGGCACCACCGAGGCGCCGACGTGACCGGTCGAGCGGTCATCGGGGGGCTGGAGGTGCGCCACGGCGTCGATCTCGACGCCCCCACGCTGACCCTGCTCCGGGCCGCCAACGTGGGGGTGATCAGCACCCACGCCCCTGGCGGCCGCATCCGCACGCGTGTGGTCTGGGTCGACACCGACGGCGTCCACGTGATCCTCAACTCCGTCGGAGATCGGGGCTGGGTGCGGGACCTCGACCGAAACCCGAGCGTGACGTGCACGATCGTCCACGGCGACGACCCCTACCGGTTCGCGTCGATCGAGGGCTGCGCCGTCGAGCGGACGACGGACGGTGCGGACGCCCACATCGACGACCTGGCCCGCAAGTACCTCGGAGTGGACACGTACCCGTTCCACCACCCCGACGAGCCACGACTGATCCTGCGCATCCGCCCCGACCGCATCCTCGCCATGGCCCCCGAGGCAGCCGAGCTGGGTTCGCGGGACTGAGCCCCTCCGTCTCGAATTGGGACAACCGCTCACCGGGCGGGGCGCGAAGGATCGACGCATGAACCACTCGGTCAACGAAAGGGGTGCGGTCGGCCCCGACGAGCTCGACGCCGTCGTCATCGGCTCGGGCTTCGCCGGTCTGTACGCGCTCCACAAGCTCCGCAACGACCTCGGCCTCGCCGTGGAGTCCTTCGACGACGCCGGGGACGTCGGGGGGACGTGGTACTGGAACCGGTACCCCGGGGCGCGCTCGGACACCGAGGTCACCGCCTACTGCTACTCGTTCGACCGGAAGCTGTACGAGGACTGGCAGTGGACGGAGCGCTACCCCCGCCAGGAGGAGATCCTGCGGTACCTGAACCACGTGACCGACCGCTTCGACCTCCGTCGCAGCATCACGTTCGACACGACGATCGAGCGGGCCCGGTTCGACGAGCAGCGGAACCGTTGGGAGCTCACGACGAACGGCGGCCGGGAGATCTCGGCGCAGTTCCTCGTCTGCGGCGTCGGTCTGCTGTCGTCCACGAACTACCCGGTCATCGAGGGCCTGGACACCTTCGCCGGGGAGCGGTACCACACGTCGCGCTGGCCCCACGGGGGGGTCGAGCTGTCCGGCAAGCGGGTGGGGATCATCGGCACCGGGTCGAGCGGCGTGCAGTGCATCGCCGAGATCGCTCCCGAGGTGGGCCACCTCACCGTGTTCCAGCGCACCCCGCAGTACAGCGTGCCGGCCCAGCACGGCCCCATCCCCCAGCAGCTCCTCGGTGAGATCCGGGACGACTACGACGGGTACTGGGACAGCGTCCGGGCGTCGATCACGGCCTTCGGCTTCCCCGAGAGCGACGTGCCCGCCATGAGCGTGTCGGCCGAGGAGCGCGAGCGGGTGTTCGAGGAGGCGTGGAACATCGGGGGCGGGTTCCGGTACATGTTCGCCACGTTCGGTGACATCGGTGTCGACCCCGACGCCAACGAGGCGGCGGCGTTGTTCATCCGTCGCAAGATCGCCGAGATCGTCGACGATCCCGAGACGGCGGCGGCGTTGACGCCCCACGACCTGTATGCGCGGCGGCCGCTGTGCGACGACGGCTACTTCGCCACCTACAACCGGGACAACGTCACCCTCGTCGACGTCGGCGACCACCCGATCGAGCGGATCACCCCGGGCGGGGTCGTGACCGGCGGGGTCGAGCACGAGGTCGACGTGCTCGTGTTCGCCACCGGGTTCGACGCCGTCACCGGCAACTACGTGAAGATCGACATCCTGGGCCGCGACGGTGAGGAGCTGCGGAGGAAGTGGTCGGACGGGCCCAGGTGCCATCTGGGGATGATGAACGCCGGCTTCCCCAACATGTTCATGATCTTCGGCCCGATGGGTCCCTTCACCAACCAGCCGCCCGCCCACGAGGTGCAGGTCGACTGGATCGCTGCGGCCATCGAGCACGTGCGGATGCACGACCTGAACACGATCGAGGCGACCGTCGGCGCCGAGGACGGCTGGATGGACGAGTGCAACGAGATCGCCCACGGCACGTTGTTCCCCAAGGTGGACTCGTGGATCAACGGCGCCAACGTGCCCGGCAAGCCGGTGTCGGTGATGTTCTACATGGCCGGCATGGGCGCCTACTGCGACCGGCTCCACGAGACGGTCGCCCGGGACTACGAGGGCTTCCTCCTCGGGGGCATCAGCTCGGGAGCCGAGCCCGAGGTGGCCCGCTAGGAGGAGGCGCCGCTAGAAGGCACCGCTAGAAGAAGGCAGCGTCGAGGTCGATGCCGTAGGCCCTGATCTTGCGGTAGATCGTCGACCGTGACAGGCCGACGAGCTCCGCCGCGGCCACCTTGTTCCCGTCGGCCTCCCGGAGCGCCCGGACGATGGCGTCGCACTCCATCTCCTCGATGGGGGTGAGGGCCCGTCGACTCGATCCCGCCCGCACGTCGGGTGGGAGATCCTCCACGGCGATCTCACCGACGCGACCGGCGGAGGCAGCGCGCAGGACCCCGTCGAGCTGGCGGATGTTGCCGGGCCACCGGGCCCGGGCCAGCTCGACCACCGCCTTGGACGACAGGCGCACGTCGCCGACCCGTTCATGGTTCCGCATCAGGTGACGGGCGATGACGGCGATGTCGTCGGGTCGTTCCCGCAGCGCCGGGACCCGCAGGCGGACGCCTCCCAACCGGTCGGCGACGTGGTCCAGGACCCCCGACGCCGTGTCGGGCGGCGTCACGGTGGCGACGATCCAGGGCCGACCGACGCTGCCGAGGCGATCGAGCTGGGAGCCGAGCGTCCGCAGGTCACCCTCCGCCAGGGCGTCCAGCCGACGGAGGAGCAGCAGCCGGTGTCGCGACCGCACCTCGGGGGCGAGGCAGGCGGAGATGGCGGCCACCGCACCGGGTGAGCCGCAGTGGACGACGCAGGTGGTGGGGGCGTGCCGCTCCGCCCCGGCCATCGCCTCGACCAGGGTCCACTTGCCGGCGCCGGGTTCGCCCGTCACCACGGCCGGGACCCGGTCGCGGGCCAGTCGGGAGGCGGTGTCGACGACGTGGAGCCACCGGGTGTTGCTCCCCGGGACGTCCAGCGCAGGGCGGCGCAGTCCCCCGCGTCGACGGTTGCTGCTGCCCCCGGCGGGTGAGGACGACGGGTCGACGGTGACGATGGCGCCGACGAGTCGCCCCGAGTCGCGCACCGGGTCACACGTGAGCACCACCTCGGCCCCGTCGCTCGTCTCGAAGTGGTGTCGGGACGGGTCCGATGCCCGCACCAGTCCCGAGACGACGTCCCAGAGGACGTCGCGATGGGTGAGCTCGTTGAGCAGGCGGGTCACCCGGGCGCCGGCGATGAGGAGGTCACGACCCACCGCCGCCACCAACCGGTTCGTGCGACGGGCGGTGAGGTACGCGTCCAGCATGCGTCGTTCGTCGGTGGTCACCCCCTCGAACAACCGGTGCGAGATGTCGGCGGCCGTGCTCACCATGAGCGGGGTGAGCAGGGGGGTGGCGGCGTCGGCGCGACACGACATCGTGATGATGCCCTCGACGCGCCGGGTGGTCGGGCTGTGGATGGGGGCTCCGACGCAGGCGAAGCCGACGAGCGTGTCGGCGTAGTGCTCCGGTCCGACGATCATCTGGGCCCGGCCAAGCTCGGCCACCGTACCGATGCCGTTGGTGCCGACCCGGTCCTCGGGCGCACCGAAGCCGGCATCCGAGCAGATGCGGTCGAGATCGGGCAGGATCGACGTGTCCGCCACCCAGCGCTTGATGATCTTGGCCTCCCGGTCGGCCAGCAGGACACCGGCGTCGAGTCCGGCCAGGTTCTCGGCCAGTTCCCGTAGCACCGGCTCCGCCGCCCGCACCAGCCGGCTGGCCTGATCCAACTCGTCGTCGAAGGGCAGCAGGGTCGGTGCCCCGGCCTGGGCGCCGAACGCCTTGGAGCGGCGCCACGACGTGAGGATGTCGGCACGCACCAGGCCGGCGAAGCGCTCGCTCAGCGCTCCGGTCTGGATGAACTCCTCGCGGGCACGATGAACGAGATCGGCGTCGAGCTTCATTGGCTACCCCCCGGTGAGCGTGCCCAGCCCCCCACGCCCGGCGGTGTGTCACCTTGACACACCGCCCCGGGGCGTCGGCGGTCCAAGGTGGACCCTCACCTGCGCAAAGGGGGCCATGACCCATGCAGACGACACTCACGGGGTTGAACCTCGGCAACTTCGGGCTGGACATGTCCGCCCTGCTCGACGCACCCGAATATTACGGCGTGCCCTACCAGTGCCCGGCGCTGGCCTACATCGTCGATCACCCCGACGGTCGGATCCTGTGGGAGACGGGGCTCTCCGAGTACGCCCTCGACGAGTGGCCCGCCGAGTGGCAGGACGGTGTCGACCTCACCACCGTGCTGCCCGAGCACCACCTCGAGGCCCGTCTGCGGCAGATCGGGTTGGGACCGGACGACTTCCGCTACGTCGTCCTCGGTCACCTGCACACCGACCACTCGGGCGGCGCCCGGATCTTCGGCGACGCCGACGTCGAGGTGGTGGTGCACGACGACGAGTACCGCCACGTGAAGAACATGGAGGAGGACGCCGCCGACTTCTTCAACAAGGTCGACACCGAGGTGCTCGACCACGTGGCGTTGACCACGGTCAGCGACGACGTCTACGAGCTGGCCGACGGGGTGACGCTGATCCACCTCCCCGGCCATACCCCGGGTCAGATGGGCATGATGATCGAGCTGCCCCACTCCGGCACGGTGCTCCTCACCTCCGACGCCATGTACCGCCACGAGACCTACGGACCGCCCGTCATCGGATCCCAGACCGTCTGGGACCCGGAGCAGTGGCGCCGGTCGTTGGAGAAGATCAGGGGCCTCGCCACCGAGCACGAGGCGCTGCTGTTCCCCGGCCACGACGGCGAGGCCATCCAGCAGTTCGCCACCCGGACCGAGCTACGCCGCTTCGAGTTCACCCCCACCTTCACCTATGCCTGAGCGGGTCGCCGGGAGGTCAGCCCCGGCGATCTGACACGAGCACGCGTTGCTATAGCAACGCGTGCTCGTGACAGGTCGGCCCGTTCGGCGGGCGGCCAGACTCGGGGGCATGGATCGGGCGGCCTCGTGGGCGGCTGCGGGGCTGGTGGTGGGGGCCACTCTGACCGTCGACCCCGGTGGGTTCGCGCCGTTCGGGCCGCTGCGGTGGACGGTGGTGACAGCCGGTTCCCTCGTGGTGGTGGCCCTGGCCCGGGCGTGGCGGGGGCCGCTCGACCTGACCACCGTCCTGTGGGGCGCCCTGCTGGCGTGGCTGCTGGTCGCCACCGTGGGCGCCGTCGACCCGCTGCACGCCTGGATCGGCACCCCTGACCGCCGGCTCGGGCTCCTGGCCTGGGTGGTGTCGGCCCTCGTGTTCCTGGCCGGTCGACGCCTGGCCGCCGTCCCGGGGGCGACCCGGACGGTGGTCCGGGGCATGACCGTGGCTGCCGTCGGGGTCGGGGCGTGGGCGCTGGCCGAGCTGGGCGGCACCGCCCCCGTCGACGTGTCGTTCGACGGCGGCCGCCTGGGCGGGCCGTGGGGCCAGCCCGCCTACCTGGGGGCGGCGGGCACGCTGCTCGTCCCCGCCGCGGTCGGTCTCGCTGCGGACCGGGGGGAGGTGACAGCGTGGCGGGCCGGCGCCGCCGTCGGTGCGGTAGCGGCGCTGGCGGCCGTGCTCGGGTCGGGCACCAGGGCGGCGTGGTTCGGACTGCTCGTCGGCGGCACCGTCGTCGCCCCCCGGGCGTGGCCCTGGCTGTCACGCCACCGGGTGCCGGCCGCAGCCGGAGTCGTCGCCCTCGTCGTCGTGGCCGCCCTCACGCCGATCGGGGGCCGGGCCGTCGGCGCCCTCTCCCCCGGCGGCATCGACGACAGCGGCCGCCTCGACGAGTGGCGGATCGGGGTTCGGGCCCTCGCCGACCATCCCGTCGTCGGCGTCGGTCCGGAGGGCTACCGGGTGGTGTTCGGTGACGCGGTCGACGCCGACTACGAGGCCGAGCACGGACGCGACGTCCTTCCCGATCGGGCCCACGACGCCCTGCTCGACGTCGGCATCGTCGGCGGGGTACCGGCCCTCGTCCTCTACGGGACGCTGCTGGCGGTGGTGGTCGCCGCCGCCGTCCGGCGCATCGGTCGACCAGACCCGGTGCTGGCCTGTCTCGGGGTCGGGGCGGTGGCCTTCGTGGCCCAGTCACTGCTGCTGTTCCCGACCGCGGAGCTGGACCCGATCTTCTGGCTGGTGGCCGGCCTGGTCGTGGGCGGCGCCCCCGGGGGGCGGCCCCGTCGCTACGAGCCGGCGCTGGCGGGGGCGGTGGTGCTGCTTGCCCTCGTCGCCCTGGTGGCCGGGGGGCTGGACGTGGCCGCCGACCGGAACCTCGCCACCGCCACCGACCGGCTGGCCGAGGGCGACGAGGGCGCTGCGCTGGCTGCCGCCGACCGGGCCACCGGGCTGCGACCGGACAGCATCCGCACCTGGTTCGTGGCCGGACGGGTGGCCGAGGAGGCGGGCACGATCCTGGCCGTCGACGCCGCCCTCGACCGGATCGAGGCCGGCCTCGAACGGTCACCCCGCGATCCGGCCCTGCGGACCGACCGGTCCCGCCTCCTGCTCGACCGGGCCGTCCGCTCCGGTCTCGCCGCGGACGCCGTCGTGGCGGTCGATGCCCTTGACGAGCTGGTGGCCGACGACCCGGTCCGTGCCCTGCACCGGGAGCGCCTCGACCTGGCTCGCACGCTCCTCGCCGACGCCGACGGGGTGAACCGATGAGTCGGGCGGGACGTGTACGGGTCGTGAAGGCGGTGACGATGACCGAACCCGTGATGCAGACGAGGTACCGGCGAGCGCGCACCGGCGACGCCGAGCCGACGGTGGTGGCGGTGGGGACGGCGGACTTCGCCGCCTTCTACCGCCAGCACTACCCACCGGTGGCCCGGGCCCTCGCCTACGCCCTGGGCGACGTCGACCTCGGTGGGGAGGCGGCCGACGAGGCCATGGCCCGGGCCTACGCCCACTGGTCGAAGATCGCCGGCTACGACAACCCCGGCGGCTGGGTCTACCGGGTCGGGCTCAACTGGGCCCGGTCGGTGCACCGAAAGCTCAGCCGGTCCCTGCCCTTCCGCCCGCAGACCAGCGTCGAGCCCCCGGTGTCGGACCCGGCCGTGGCCGAGGCCCTGCGCCGCCTCGACGACAAGCACCGCGACGTCGTGGTCTGCCGCCTCCTCCTCGACTGGTCGGTCGAGGACACCGCCGCAGCCCTCCAGCTGCGACCGGGGACGGTCAAGAGCCGCCTCCACCACGCCCTCCGTCGCCTCGAGACGGACCTCTCCCACATGAGGAGCGAGCGATGACCTTCGAGCACGACCTCCAGACCCTCCTCCGCTCGGACGCCGACCGGCTCCACCCCGTCGGACGGGGCCCCGCCGCCGCCCGGGCCCGGGCCGAGCAGCGCCGCCGGCGCACGCTGGCCGCCGGCCTGGCCACCGTGGCCCTGGTGGCCGTGGCCGCCTTCCCCCTGCTCGCCCTCCGTGACGACGGGGGCGGTGGGATCGACGTGGCCACCGACCCCACCCTCGACGCCCCGGTTGAGGGCAGCGAGCCGGTCGTGGTGCCGCTCGAGTTCACCTGGACCGAGATGGACGCGCCAGTCACGCTGAACGGCCGGACCCCACTCACCACCGCCGACGGGGTGCTGTACCTGCTGTCGACCGCACCCGGGGTGACGTGGGAGGAGGACACGGTGTCGCTGCCCCAGGCGATCTACCGCTCCACCGACGGGGTGACCTGGGAAGCGGCCGTACCCGACGAGTCGGTGAGCCAGCTCACCTCGCTGACCGAGCGGGATGGTCTCCTCTACGCCACGTCGACGTCGCCAGCGATCGACCCGGCCACCGGTCGTGAGACCGTCAATCCCACGGTGCTGGCCTCGTCTGACGAGGGGACGACGTGGGCCGCCACCGAGCTACCCGCCGACACCGAGCCACCGGACCCCACCGTGCCCATCGATTTCACCGGCAGCACGATGCACCTCGCAGCGACCCCGGACGGTGCCCTGGTGGCGCTGGTGTCCACCACCTTCTACCCGGACATGTCGGCCTACCTGGACGAGTTCGTCGATGGCAAGGAGCTGAGCTGGGAGACCCGTGACGACGGCATCGCCATCGTCGACTGGCGCAACCCCGGGTGCCGGGTGGGCCAGGACGCATGCTTCGAGCAGTCCACCACGGTGTCGACGTCGATCCCGCAGCCACTGACCGTCGTCACCATCAGCTGGGATCAGCTGGGCCTCGGCGGGCGGGGCGACCTGGAGCGCCGCCAGATGTTCCGCTCGACGGACGGCCAGACGTGGGAGGAGATCGACAATCCCCTCCCCGATCTCGTGGGCGGTTTCGAGTCCACCCCCCGGGGCATCGTCGCCTGGACCTGGCCGAGGGGCGAGTCGGGTGCGCGGATCTTCCGCACCGATGACGGCCTGAACTGGATGGAGATCACCCCTCCGATCGCCACCGAACTGACCGCCGTCGGGGTGACCGGTGATCGTCTCGTCGTGGTCGACGGTCTGCGTGTCCATATCTCGGCCGACGCCGGCGCTACCTGGTCGAGCACCGATCTGGGCTCGCTGGTCGGCTCGGAGGCATTCGCCGGTAGAGCACAGGTCGGACCGATGGGCACGGCGATCGTGGCTCATGCCGGTGACCCGGAGAGCGGGACTCCGGCCGATGCCGTCGTCCTGTTCAGCCCGGACGGCGTGAACTGGTCGGCCATCGTGCCCACCGTGCCGCCGGGTGTCCACCCCGATGAGGTGCTCGCTGTGACCGAGAACAGCATCGTCCTCACCGGCCTGATCACCGTCGAGGACGGCGTCCGCCAGCACGCCTTCGTGGGCGTGCCCGACCGCTAGGTCGGGCCGCCCCGGATCTCGACCGGCTCGGGGTCGCCGGACGGCTCGATGCCGAGCACGGCGCAGAAGAAGGCGTACTCGGCCTCCGCCGCCCGGGCGATGTGCTCGGCCCGGCGGAAGCCGTGCTGCTCCCCCTCGAACAGCAGGTAGGCGTGGGGCACGCCGGCCCGGGCCAGGGCGGCCACCATCTCCTCGGCCTGGGCGGGGGGGACGATGGCGTCCTCTGACCCCTGCAGCAGGATCATGGGGGTCCGCAGCCGGTCGACGTGGTGCAGGGGCGACCGCTCCTCGTAGACGGCCTCGGCCTCGGGCCACGGCCCGATCAACCCGTCGAGGTAGCGGGACTCGAACTTGTGGGTGTCGCGGGCCAGCGTGGCCAGGTCGCCCACGCCGTAGCGGCTGGAGCCGGCGGCGAACACACCGTCGCGGAAGGCCAGCGCGCACAGCGTCGTGTAGCCCCCGGCCGAGCCGCCGGTGATGAGCAGCCGGTCGCCGTCGACGTCGCCCCGCTCGGCGAGGTGGCGGGCCGCCGCCACGCAGTCGTCGACGTCGGCGAGGCCCCACCGCCCGTCGAGGGCGTTGCGGTAGGCCCGGCCGTAGCCGGTCGAGCCCCGGTAGTTGACGTCGACCACGGCCACCCCCCGGGTGGTCCAGAACTGGATGCCGGGGTCGTAGCCGGCCTCGGTGGCCCCGGTCGGCCCACCGTGGGAGAGCACCAGCAGCGGGGGGCGCTCGTCGTCGGGGCCGACCACACCCGAGCGCCGGGGGGCGTAGAACAGGGCGTGGGCCACCGTGCCGTCGCTGGTGGCGAACGTCAGCGACTCCGGCTCCGACACGTCGGCGGGATCGGGGTCGACCTGGGCCGACCGGCGCACCACCTCCACCCCGGCCCCGGCCGTGTCCCCGCTGACGTCGACGAGCACGATCGACCGGGGAGAGGCGGGACCGGACGCCACCAGCGCCACCCGTCCGTCGGCTAGGGCGGTCGGCCCGAGCATCGACACGAACGGCACGTCGACGTCCCGCACCCGGCCGTCGGGCTCGATGACCAGCAGGCGGACGAGCCCACCGTCGTAGGCGACCGTGACGATCCGCCCGCCCGGGAGCAGGGCGTAGGTCGACGCCCCGAAGACCCAGGGCGGGTACCCGGCGTCGACCTCGTCGTCGTGGAGGGGCACGACGATGCCGGCCTCGACCCGGTGCACGTTCCACCAACCGCTGCGGTCCGAGACGAAGTGGAGGAGCCCGTCGGCGTCGAAGGCGGGCTGCTGGACGTTCTCGACCCTGCCTCCCGCCACGTGGGTGGCCTCGCCCACCGACCCGTCGGCCGCCACCGGCGCCGTCCACAGATCGGTGCCGTCCCAGGGCATGCGGGGGTGATCCCACGACACCCAGGCCAGCGTGGCGCCGTCGGGCGACAGACGGGGTGTCGAGAAGAAGTCGTGACCGCCCACCACCGCCACCGGGTCGCCCCCGTCGAGCGGCACCCGCACGATGTCGTTGACGACCTCGTCGCCGCCGTGGGTCTCGCGCACGGCGTAGACGCTGGTGCCGTCGGGCGAGGCCACCGGGTCGGCGAAGCGGACGGACCGCGGGGCGGGCGGCTCGGGTGTGAGGGCCACGGGGTCGTCCCCGTCGTCAGGCAGCAACCAGAGCCGCTGGTCGGCGAACGTTGACACCACCATCCCCCCCGGCGCAGCGCACGAGCAGCGCCCGCCGTACTCGTGGACGAGGGTGCGCACGCTCAGGTCGGGCGGACCCAGGTCGGTGATCGTCCCGTCGGGATGGCGGCGCACGAGCACCGAGCGCCCACCCTCGGTGGGCCGCCCCTCCACCCAGTGCAGACGGTCGCCGTCGGCCGACGGGGGGCCGAGGCGGAGCCCGGCCGTGGCCAGATCGGCGGGGGCGATGGGCGACGGCCAGGAGCCGTAGGGCACCAAGTCGCTCACGATTCACCCACGTCGAGGGCGGTCTGGCCGTCGTCGAGGTCGGCGACGACCCGCTCGACCTCGGTGCGGGCGGCGGTGATGCGGGAGCGGCAGAACCGGAGCAGGACGGCGGCCCGCTCGACGCGCTGGCCGAGCACGTCGACGTCGACGTCGTCGTCTTCGAGCCCGGCCAGGATGTCTTCCAGCTCGGCGAGGGCCCCGGCGTAGCCCAGCTCGTCGGGCGGTACCGGCTCGGTGTCGGTGTCGGTCATGAGTCGGCCTCGTCTCGATCGGTGGGGGGACCGACGGTGCCCGGGCCGGGACCGGGCGAGGCGTCGGCGACGGTGACGGTGGAGCGGACGCTGCCCCGCTCGAGTCGGGACACCAACACCGTGCCCGGGGCGGCGCGGGCGGCGTCGCGCAGCACCCGCCCGTCGGCGGTGGTGGTGATGGAGAACCCCCGGGCCAGGGTGCGGACGGGATGGACGGCCCGCACCACCGCCTCGTGACCGGCCACGTCGCGCTCGGCCCGGCTCAGGGCCCGGGGGGCGACCACGACCAGCCCCGCCGCCAGGCGGTCGACCGAGCGCCCCGCCGAGCGGAGGTGGGCCCGCCCGATGGTCGTCAGCCGCACGGCCGCCCGCCGGGACCGCTGGTCGGCCTCCTGCCCGCAGGCCACGCCAGCCCGATGCAGCCGCCGTTGACGGTCGGTCAGCCGCCCGGTCTCGGCGTCGACGGCGGAGACCGTGGCGCGGGCGACGCGCCCGGCCCGGTGATCGAGCCCCACCTCGGCCCGGCCCAGGTGGTCGCCGGCACACGCCGTGACGGCCCCCCAGATCTCAGCGAGGCGGGCGTCGACCCGGGCCACGGCGTCGACCAGGGCCCGGGCGCAGGCGGTCGGCGTCTTGTAGGCGGCGTGGGCCACCTCGTCGGCCACGGACCGGTCGATCTCGTGGCCGATGCCGGTGAGGACCGGCACGGGGTGGGCGGCCACGGCCCGGGCCACCGGCTCCAGGTCGAAGGCGGCGAGGTCGATGCGGCTGCCCCCACCCCGCACCAGCGCCACCACGTCGAGGGGTAGGCGGGCCAGCGTGGCCAGGGAGCCGGCCAGCATGGTGCCCGCGTCGGTGCCCTGCACCCGGGAGTCGACCAGCGTGACCCGGAAGCCGAACCCCGAGGCCCGCAGCTCCTCGAGGAAGTCGTTGGCGGCGGCGCTGTCGTCGCTCGTGACCAGGCCGACCCGCAGCGGGACGAGCGGGAACGGGATGCGTCGATTGCGGTCGAGCAACCCCGCCTCGGCGAGCACCCGGAGCACCCGGTCGCGGTCCTCGACCAACTTCCCCAGCGTGTGGCGGGGATCGATGGACGACATCCTGAGTTGGATCCGGGCCTGCGGGCCGTACAGCTCGACCGGCCCCCGGATGCGGACCTCGACCCCGTCGGCCAGCTCGAGCCCGGTCGTGCGGCGCAGGAACGCCTCCAGCCCCCGACGGGTACCGGCGAACAGCACGACGGGCAGCCGGGCGGGCGGGCGGTCCCTCGGCGCGCCCGGCTCCAGCAGGTCGAACCAGACGTGGCCCCCGGCGCCGACCCGCAGCCCGTGGATCTCGCCTCGCACCCACACGTCGCCCTCGAAGTGACCCGCGAGCGCGTCGCTCACCGCCCCGCACAGCTCGTCGACGCCCCAGGTCCGCACCACCCCGCCAGTGTGGCAGGGGGGTGTGACACGTCCGTCAGTGGGCGGTGAGGCGCTCGCGCAGCGTCGACACGCCGTCGCCGGACAGCTCGTCGAGAACCGGTCGGCCGGCCATGGCCAGCAGCATCGCCTCACCCGGACCCCGAACCGTCGGGCCCTCGCCGGCCGACCAGTCGAGATCGGAGGCCTCGAAGCGCAACCCGTCCCGGGTGGCGGGGTCGGCGATGCCGCGGGCCATCCTGTGGCCGGTCATGAAGTCGAGCGCCGTCTCCACCACGGCCGGGTCGAGCGTGCCGGCAGTTCGAGGGGCCGCCGCACGTCCTGGGTGTGGATGGCCACGTCGGTGAGGGTCATCTCGGCCGGGAAGAGCGGGATGGCGGCCTGCGTGGTCGCCTTGGTGCGCAGCGCTGCGGCCAGGTCGCCGACGGGCCGCTCCGCCAGGGCCGTGGCCATGCGGTCGGCCGCCCTGTCGTAGTCGAGGCGGGCGCGGGCGATGTTCAGCACGAACGTCGGGAACGGCACGTCCACGAAGCTGGCCAGGTGACCCACCACCTGGTGGACCGTCCAGTGCCCGCACAGCGACGGCCGGGCCGCCTGCCCGGGCGTCAGTCCCTCGACCATGTCGGCGAACTCCCGCCGCTGCCCGGCCACCCGGTCCCATCCACCCGCCATGGTGAGCCCCCCCGATCCCCGCAGGGAACGCTACGTCGCCGCCACCGGGTCGGCCACCAGGGTCGTGTAGTGGCTGGCGTAGAGGCCGTCGGCGGAGACCAGCTCGTCGTGGGTGCCCCGCTCGACCACCCGGCCTCCGTCCAGCACCACGATCTCGTCGGCGGCCCGCACGGTGGAGAGGCGGTGGGCGATCACGAGCGACGTGCGGCCCCGCAGCGCCTGCTCGAGGGCCCGCTGCACCAGCACCTCGTTCTCGGCGTCGAGGTGGCTGGTGGCCTCGTCGAGCACGACGATGGCGGGGTCCTTGAGCAGGAGGCGGGCGATGGCCAGCCGCTGCTTCTCCCCTCCCGACAGGCGGTAGCCCCGCTCGCCGACCACGGTCTCGTATCCGTCGGGGAGCGCGGCGACGACGTGGTGGATCTGCGCAGACCGGCACACCTCCTCCAGGCGGTCGTCGCTCACGTCGGGCCGGCCGTAGCGCAGGTTGGCCGACACCGTCTCGTGGAACAGGTGCGGGTCCTGGGGCACGAAGCCGACGGCGGCCCGCAGCGACTCCTGGGTGATGCGGCGGACGTCGATGCCGTCGACCAGCACGGCTCCCGCGGTCACGTCGTAGAGGCGGGGCACCAGCGACACGACGGTGGACTTCCCGGCCCCGGACGGTCCGACCAGGGCGACCATCCGCCCCGGAGCCGCCTCCAGGTCGACACCGTGGAGGACCTCGGCGCCGGCCCGGGTGCCGGCCGCGGGACCGCCGCTCGTGATGGCGTCGCCGCCGGTCGGGTAGGTGAAGTGGACGCCCCGCAGCTCGACCCGCCCGACCGGATCGGTCAGCTCGACGGCGTCGGGGGCGTCGGTGATGGCGTTGGGGCGGTCGAGCACCTCGAAGACCCGCTCGAAGGAGACGAGGGCGGTCATGACGTCGACCCGGGCCGTGGTGAGGGCGGTGAGTGGGAGGTAGAGCCGGTTCAGCAGGAGGCTGAGCGCGACGATGGTGCCGACCTCCGCAGAACCGGAGATCACGAAGTGGGCGCCCACGCCGATCACCACGGCTACGCCGATCTCGCCGACGAGACCCAGCGCGATGGCGAAGCTGCGCCCGTACAGGGCCGTCCTGACACCGAGGTCGCGCACCCGACCGGCCCGCCCCTCGAAGTCGGCCCGCTCGTCGCCGTGACGGCCGAACAGCTTGACCAGCAGCGCGCCCGCCACCGAGAACCGCTCGGTCATGGTGGTGTTCATCGCCGCGTTGAGCTCCATCTGCTCACGGGAGAACCGCTGGAGATTGCGCCCGACCCGCTTGGCCGGGACCACGAAGACCGGCAGCAGGACGAGCGCCAGCAGGGTGAGCCGCCAGTCGAGGGCGAGCATGGCGATGCCGGTGGAGATGACGACCACCACGTTCGACACGACCTGGCCGAGCGTGCCCGTCACCGCCCGCTGGGCCCCGATCACGTCGTTGTTCAGCCGTGACACCAGCGCGCCGGTCTGGGAGTGCGTGAAGAAGGCGATCGGCATGCGTTGGACATGGTCGAACAGCTCGCTGCGGAGGCTGTAGATGAGGCCCTCGCCCACCCGTGACGAGAACGACCGCTCGGCCAGCGAGAGAACGGCCCCGAACACCGCCGAGGCCAGCAGCAGCGCGATCAGGACGTTGAGCAGGCTGCGGTCGCCGTCGGGGATGGCGTCGTCGATGACCCGCTCGGTGAGCAGCGGTGTGACCAGGCCGTTGAGCGCCGACACGACGATGACGACGACGAAGGCCACGATCATCAGCCGGTAGGGGCGGGCGAAGCCGAGGGCCCGCCGGAGCAGGTGACGGTCGAGCGTCTTGTCCTTCACCGAGTCGGGGTCGTGCCCCAGCATGTGGTGGAAGGCCATCCCCATCGGAAGGAGGCTACGGGGGTGGTCGCACCGTCACGCTGCCCACACAACGGACCCGCTCAACCGCCTCAAGTGGCGAAAGAACCCCTGGTCACAACGCTCCGCGTCGGGCTAGGCTCGCCGAATCGGCGCTGGTGGTGGCGCCCGTGACGAGGACGTGGTGGCTCTCCGATGAAGACCTTCCGGCCGACGGCCGCGCTGATCGCACTGACGCTCCTCGCCGGGGTGCTCGCGCTGGCCCCCACCGGCGCGGGGGCCGCCGACTCGTCGGCGCCGGCCATGGAGTACACGCCGCTCGACGATTGGTGGGGCACCAACGGCCGGGTCTCGAAAATCCTCCCCGCTCCCGACGGACGCGTCTACCTGGCGGGCAGCTTCGACTACGTCGGGCCGACCACCGGCTACGGCGTCGACGTCGACGGCGCCAGCGGTGCGGCCGCCGCCGGCCAGCCGCTGGTCGACGGCATCGTCAACGACGCCGTCTCCGACGGGTCGGGCGGGTGGTTCCTCGTCGGCGACTTCAAGTACGTCGAAGGCCAGTTCCGCAAGTTCGCCGCCCACCTCCGGGCCGACGGCAGCGTCGACAGCTGGAACCCCAAGCCCGACAAGGCCCCCGAGGCCGTGACCAGGGTGGGCTCGACGGTGTTCCTCGGCGGCGACTTCACCCGCATCCGGAGCACCTCGGCGCTGGGGCTGGCCGCCGTCGACGCCGCCAGCGGCAACCTCGTGGGCGGCTTCCCGACCACCAACGGCGCCGTGCACTCGCTCGTGACCGACGGGACCTCCGTGTTCGCCGGCGGTGCCTTCACGAGCGTCGGTGGCACGTCCGCTGACCGCCTGGCCCGCATCGACGCCTCGTCCGGCGCCGTGTCCAGTTGGGCGGGAACGAGCGGCACCGTCGTCGACCTCGCCCTGACCCCGGATGGTTCGACGCTCTACGCGGTCGGCGGGTTCAGCTCCGTGACGGGAAGTGGCGCCACCGTGGGACGGGACGACAGCGCCGCCATCGCCACCGCCACCGGTGCGGTCAGGCCGTGGGCGCCGACCATCACCGGCGAGGTGCGGGCCGTGGCCGTCGATCCGGCCGGCCCCGTCTACCTCGGCGGCGACCTCTCCACCGTCGGCGGCCTGGCCCGGGCCGATCTCGCCGTCGTCGACGGCCAGACCGGAGCCGTGCTGCCCGGTGACTTCGACATCGAGGGCTGCAACGAGCCCCATTCCACCAAGAGCGCCAACAAGAACCCGCGCTGCACCCCCTCCGTCGACGCCCTGGCCGTCGGGAACGGCCTCGTGTACGTCGGCGGGCGCTTCTCCCGGGCCGGGGGCGAGATCCGCCACGACGCCGTCGCCTTCCGGCTGGGCACCGGGGCCCTGACGGGGTGGGATCCGGTCCCGAGCGACCAGGTGCTCGCCCTGGCCGTCGACCCCGGTGACGGTTCCGTCTTCGTCGGTGGCGACTTCACCAGCGTCGGTGGCCTCGTCCGCTCGGGGGTGGCCGCCCTCGACGCCGCCACCGGCGTCGGCGTCCCCGCCTTCCGCGCCGACGCCGACGACATGGTGACCGACCTCGACCTGTCCCCCGACGGGCGGACCCTGTACATGGGTGGCTCGTTCCGGGAGGTCGGGGGCGAGGTGCGCCGCTACGTCGCCGCCTACGACACCGCCACCGACACGCTGGCGAGCTCCTGGTCCCCCCGGGTCAACAACCAGGTGCTCGAGCTGGAGACCGGCCCCGACGGCGTGTACATCGTCGGCAAGTTCAAGAACATCCGGAACGGGGGCGCCAAGACCAGCCGCCTCCACGTGGCCAAGCTCGACCTCGTGACCGGCGACGTGATGTCGTTCCGGGCCGACACCGAGGACACCGCCCCGGCCGGCACCCGGCTCCGCCGCAACGGCATGGTGCAGACCCTCGAGGTCTCGCCCGACGGCTCCAAGGTCTACTTCGCCGGTCCGTTCGACACCGTCAACGGGGTGACCCAGCCCGGCCTCGCCGTCGTCGACGGCACCACGGGGGCGCTGCTCCCCCACCAGCTCGGAGGGCTCAGCTCGTGCTGGGCCAACGGGCGCTGGGCCGTCGACCTCTACCTCAGCCCCGACGGCCAACGCCTGTACGGTGGCGACGTCTGCCCCGACTACTTCTACCAGTGGGACGCCGTGAACCTGTCGGCGTCGAAGCCCAACGGCCTCAACTGGGTCACGTGGTGCAACGCCGGCCAGCAGGCTGCGCTCGAGGTGGGCGATCGCGTCTACTACGGCAGCCACGGCGGCTCCCGCAGCGCCAGCCAGGGTGGCTTCTGCCAGGCCGAGGCCCGCTCGACAGCTACCCGCAGCGGCCCCGTCGTCGACGTCCAGCGCCACATCGGTTTCGCCGTCGACACCGGCAAGCTCCTCACCGATCAGCCCACCTTCGACACCCCGATGGGGGTCTGGTCCTACGCCCGGCTCGGCGACCTCGTGCTGGTGGGCGGCGACTTCCGCCTGGCGGGCGACCGGCGCAACCTGCAGCAGGGCCTGGCGGCGTTCCCGCCCGCCGACCCGTGCCCCCGGGTGACCGAGATCGAGGCGGAGAACGGGGTGCTGGCGGGTGACTTCACCTACGACGCCGACAGCCGGGCCAGCGGCCAGTTCTTCGCCCAGGTACCGGGCAGCGGGACGGTCACCCATCCCAACCCCAGCACCGCCACGTACTGCTTCGACGTGACCGAGGCCGGGTCCTACGCCATCGAGGCGCAGGTGGCCGGTCAGGGGGGCAACGCCGACTCGTTCTACGTGAGCGTCGACGGCGGACCGGTGTGGGAGTGGCACATCCCGTCCACCACGGCGGGGTACCTGCCGGCCCGGGTCACCGACGGCGCCGAGCAGACCCCGGTCACGGTCGATCTGTCCCGCGGCGAGCACACCGTGACCGTCACACTGCGCGAACGTGGCGCCCGTCTCGACAGCATCGGCCTCGTCCCCGCCGACGGGACGGGTCATACCACCCCCGGGTGATCCGTGGCCTCCTAGCCTGCGCCGGTGACCGATGAGGATCTGATGGGGCTGGCGCTGGACGAGGCCCGGGCCGCCCTCGCCCACGGCGACGTCCCCGTCGGGGCGGTGGTGGCGGTCGGCGACCGGGTCCTGTCCCGACGTCACAACGAGCGGGAGCGGTTGGGTGACCCCACCGCGCACGCCGAGGTGCTGGCGTTGCGCGACGCAGCATCCGCCCTCGGGTCCTGGCGTCTCGACGGGGCCACCCTCGTCGTGACCCTGGAGCCGTGCCCCATGTGCGCCGGAGCGGCCTGGGCGGCGCGGGTGGCCTGCGTCGTCTACGGCGCCCCCGATTCCCGGGCCGGTGCGCTCGGCTCGCTCTACAACCTGGCCGCCGATCCCCGGCTCAACCACGAAAGCGACGTGCGCCACGGCGTCCGGGCCGGCGAGTCGACCGAGCTGCTGCAGGCCTTCTTCGCTGATCGTCGCCGAGCGGGCCCGTAAGATCGCCGCTCGTGAAGACGTCGCTGTTCTACCTGCCGGGGGTGGGGACCCGACCCCAGGTCGAGGCGGGTCACGCCGGGCTCGACGGCGACCTCTACGACGTGATGCTCCGCGAGGTGCTGGGTCAGTGCCAGCTCGCCGACGACCTGGGCTACGACTCGGTCAGCTTCACCGAGCACCACTTCCACGGCGAGGGCTTCGAGCTGTCGACCAACCCGGTGCTGCTCGACCTGTTCGTCGGTCTGCAGACCCGCCGACTCCGGGTGGGCCAGCTCGGCATCGTGCTGCCGGCCGCCAACCCCATCCGGGTGGCCGAGGACATCGCCATGCTCGACCGGATGACCGGCGGGCGGGCCAACGCCGGTTTCGCCCGGGGCTACCAGCGCCGCTGGGTCGACACGATGGCCCAGCAGACCCACGGGGTTCGGGGCGTGCGACCCCACGAGCACGACCGGGTCGACGACACCAACCGGGAGGCGTTCGAGGAGTGCTTCCGCATCGTCAAGGCGGCGTGGACGCAGGACTACCTCTCGTACCAGGGCTCGTTCTGGCAGGTGCCGCCGGAGGGGACGCCGTGGACGATGGAGGCCACCGACCGCTGGGGCGGCGGTGTCGTCGACGGGGTCGTGACCGAGGTTGCGGTCGTGCCCAAGCCGGTGCAGCGGCCCCATCCGCCGATCTTCCAGCCCTTCGCCAGCTCGGAGCGCACCATCCGCTTCTGCGCCGAGGAAGGCGTCACGCCGGTGCTGCCGCCCCTGCACCCGCTCCTGGAACGCCGGCTCGTCGACCTGTACGCCGAGGCGTCCGGCCGCCCGCCCGGCGAGGGCATCGGCGTGCTCCGTGACCTCGTGATCGCCGACACCGACGACGAGGCGGTGCGCATCTGGCGCGACGGGCCGGTGTTCTGCGGCGCCAACTGGTTCGCCCCCTTCGGCTTCGACCGGGGGATGAACCACCCCGACACCGGCGCCGAGTATGAAGGCGACCGCTTCGGCGAGGGCCTCGCCCTGGTCGGGACGGTCGACACCGTGACCCGCCAGCTCGACGCACTGCGGTCCCGGCTTCCGGTGGAGTGGGTCTTCGTCTGGAACTACAACGGCCTCGTCCCCGACGCCCGCATCCGCCACTCGCTGGAGGCCTGGGCCACCGTCGTCGTGCCTCGGGTGACCGAGCCGGTCTGAGAGCGAACCGGCGCCGGGCGCCGACGCCGACCTTGTAGCGTCGCTCGACGGAGGGTTGCCAGAGCGGACGAATGGGGCGGCCTCGAAAGCCGTTGTGGCCTCCGGGTCACCGTGGGTTCGAATCCCACACCCTCCGCCAGTTTCCGCAGGTCAACGGGCACTTGTGGAGGGTTGGCCAAGCCTGACGGTTCGTGGTGAAGGCTCCGCCGGTGGCCCGTACCACTGTCGTACCACTGGCAAATCGAACTGACGATCCGTTCCGCGGTTGCGACGATGAGTGGCCACCTGACCGGGCCGCAGGGTCGTCACGTCACGCTGAGCAAGACACGACTTCCGGTATCCGTCGACCGACGCGTCCTACGCCCTCGTCGTCTCCCACGGCCTCGGCGGCCACGGCGGCATCTACGACAAGTTCTGCGAGCACCATGCGGCGAAGGGCGCCGAGCTGTGGTGCTACGACGCGCCCGGCCACGGGCGCTCCACCACCAACCGCCCGCGCGGGACGTGGACGATGGACGAGTGGGCGCAGGCCAGCCGTGACTGGGCCGCCCATGTGCGCGAGCTCACCGGGCCTGCCGTGTTCACCCTCGGTTCGAGTCTCGGTGTCGCCCCGGCGATCTCGGCGATCGACGAACTGGCGGTGACCGGTGCGATCCTCATGGGTTCCGGCGCCGTGCCCGGCAGCCCGCTGATCCAGGCCTACGGCCAACCGTGGAGGAGCGAGGAGGTCGCCGCAGTGCTCGACCAGGTTGGCCGAGGAGCGCGACTCGACATCCCGACCTTCTTCGACTTCGACGTCGACTACGGGTTCCAGGGTGCGACCGAGCAGAAGCGACTCGATCCGTACAACACCTGGTCCTATGACCTCGCGTCGTGGGCCACGCTCCTCCAGTACGAGCCACCGCAGCCGCTGGCCGACAACTCGAAGCCGGTGCTCTACGCAGCCGGCGAGAAGGACCCGAACGTGACCCCCGATCTGATCCGGACGATCGCCGACAGCATCGGGGCCCCGTGAGGGTCGAGATCTTCCCCGACGGCGCTCACCAACTCATGCTCTTCGAGACGGAGGCCTTCTCCAACCTCGTCCACGACTTCTGCACCGGCGCCGTCAGCGACGATCGAGCCTGAAGCCCAGCATCAGCGCTGGCTCTGGCTCTGGCTCTGGCTCTGGCTCTCGTCGCGCTATCGGGGAACGAGGCGGGTCTGCTTCTGCTGAGGTCCTGGGCTGGCGCTCGCCGCGACCGGCGAGA
>CBDBZP010000002.1:0-87684 GCA_965213585.1 Acidimicrobiales bacterium | reverse complement strand
CGGGATGTGGCACCCACGGGTCGGTGGCCACGCCAAGGCCCGGATGATGGAGGGCCTGTGCTCGCCGACGTCACCGGAGCCCTACGTGAAGGAGGTCTCGCAGGTGTACTCCGCCGGGTGGCCACCAGCGTTCTGGGGTGACCTCTACTACTACATGGTCGACTACGACCTCCGCGACCGCGCCCACGAGATCGACACCTCCCGGGTCGGGGTCCACATCCTCAACGGCGAGTACGACTACACCGGCACCGTCGAGGCCGGCCGCGAGGCGCACGAGGCCATCGCCGGCTCGACCCACACCGCCATGGCCGGCGTGGGGCACTTCCCCATGCAGGAGAACCCGACCGTGTTCGCCCGCCACCTCCTGCCCGTCCTGGAGGGCATCACACCGTGAGCGCCTACGAGCGGGAGCGTCCCGTCCGCGTCCGACGCTCCGAGCTGTCCACCCCGGGGCATTCGGAGAAGATGATCGCCAAGGCCGCCCGGAGCGACGCCGACATGGTGTTCCTCGACCTGGAGGACGCGGTGGCGCCGTCGGCCAAGGTCGGCGCCCGCAGGAACATCGTCGCCGGGCTGAACCAGCTCGACTGGGGCGCCAAGATCCGGTCGTACCGCATCAACGCCGTCGACACCGAGTGGTGCCACGACGACGTGATCGAGGTGGTCACCGGGGCCGGCGCCAACATCGACGTGATCATGGTCCCGAAGATCAAGGGGCCACGGGAGGTGTGGTTCGTCGACGACCTCCTCACGCAGCTGGAACGCAAGCTCGGCCTCCAGGTCGGCCGGATCGGCATCGAGTGCCTGGTCGAGGAGGTCGAGGCGCTCCAGACCGTCGACCAGATCGCGACGTGCAGCCCCCGCCTGGAGGCGCTGACGCTCGGGGTCGGTGACCTGTCGGCGAGCCAGGGCATGCGCCTCGGCCACATCGGCGTCACCGACGGCGACGAGGAGCTGCGCTACCCCGGCGACGTGTGGCACTACGCCCGCGACCGGATGATCGTCGCCTGCCGGTCGGCCGGGATCGACGCCATCGACGGCCCGTACGCCAACTTCGCCAACCCGGCCGGCTACGAGCGCAGCGCCGCCACCTTCTCCATGCTCGGCGGGGTCGGCAAGTGGTGCATCCACCCCGGCCAGATCGAGATCGCCAACCGGGTGTTCGCCCCGACCCCGGAGGAGGTCGAGCAGGCCCGGGGCGCCATCGAGGCCGTGCGGGCGGCGGAGGCGCAGGGCCTCGGCGCCGCCACCCACGACGGGATGATGATCGACGCCGCCACCGCCCGGCTCTTCGAGGTCACCCTCGACCGCGCCCGCCGGTGCCGACTGATCGACCGATCGACTGATCGACTGATCGACTGAGGCAACGATCGCGTCCCCCGTGTCAGCGCGCTCTGTAGGGCAGCGGGAACCGCCCGCCCCACTGACACGGGAGTCATCATGCCCACCATCGAGCACCACCCCCATCTCGTGGCCGAGGTCGCCACCCACCGACCGGTGCGCGTCACCGTGCCCCGCAAGGTCGCCTACGACTTCGACACGTTCGTCGCCGTCCAGCGTGACCTCTTCGATCGCCTCGGCCACGACGCCTGCGTGAGCGGGTTCGACATCCGCTGGGAACTGGAGACGGACTTCCGGCTCGACCAGGACCTTCGGCTGGTCGCCGGCTAATGGCCGATCTCCCCGAGCTCGGCGTCGGGGTGATCTTCGTCCCCGGTCTCGAGGCACTGCTCGAGGCCGGGGACGGGCTCATCGACGTCGTCGAGGTCGAACCCCAGTCGTTCTGGTTCGCAGGAGCGACGGCCGCTGACGTCGACCACCGGGTCCGCCGGCTGGTCGAGCGGGCCACGCTCGATCGGCGGCCCGCCCTCGTGCACGGGGTCGGCTCTCCGGTCGGGGGCACCGTCGCCCCGACCGGACGCGACATGGCCAACCTGGCCGTGGCGGCCGACCGCCTCGACCCGCCCTGGGTCAGCGAGCACCTGAGCTTCAACCGGTTCGTCCGTGACGGCCGGACCGCCAGCGCCGGCCTCATGCTGCCGCCCGTGCAGACCCCGACCAGCGCACGACGCGCCGCCGCCCACATCACCCGCTTCCGCGAGGCGGTGGCTCGCCCGTTCGCCTTCGAGACCGGCGTGAACTACCTGCCGGCCCGCCCGTCGGACATGACCGACGGGGCCTGGTGGCGCCTCGTCGCCGAGACGGCCGACTGCGGCATCGTCGACCCCGAGCTGATGGCCATCGCCGCCGACGTGGTGCCAAAGCTGCCCGCCCTGCGGGCCGTCGTCTTCGAGATCGTCCCGGAGTACCTGGTCAGCGCCGGTATCGGGCCCGCCGACGTCCGGCGCCACCTCGGCCATCTCCACCAGCTGTGGGACCGGCGCCGGACCGGGCCCGCCCGGGCCGGGACGGGTCCCGCGCCGACGGTGACCGCACCCGGTGACGTGGCCGTCGAGACCGCCGCCGAGCAGGCCCTCGCCCGATCGGTGACGGACCCGGACGCGCCGCCCCCGACGTCGCCGGGCGAGGCCGTCATGCGCCGCCTCGTGGCGGCCATCCGCCGGGGCCTGACCGTCACGGTCCTTCCCCTCTCGCTCCGGTTGATCAGGCTGACGGCCGGCGGGCAGGCCGTGGAGGAGGTGTTCGCCCACTGCTGGCGCCGTCGACCACCCGAGCTGTACGCCGACGCCGAGGCCGTCCACGTCGCCGAGGCGGCCCGAGCCGTCTGCCGGGGCCGGGTGCCCCACCTGGACGAGGTGCTGGCCTTCGAGCTCGCCCTGGTGGACCTGGCCCGGGACGGCGACGCCCGTCCGCTTCGCTTCACGTGCGCCCCCGAGCCGCTGCTGGCGGCCCTGGGCCGGGGCGAGCGACCCACCTTCGAGCCATCGGGGGACTACGAGCTGGTGCTCACCGGGTGAGCGACCGGCCCGCTGACGGTCTGCCCCCGGCGGGGGGCCGGGTCGGGGGACGCTCGGCGAGCATCGCACCGGCGCCCGCCCGTCCTGGCGCCGCTGCGTCGTGGTCGGCCAGCCTGGCCCGGTGACCGACATCGACGCACGCGCCGCCGACCACCGCCTCGTCGGCCTGGCCCCGACCGGGGATCCGCCCCGCTTCTCCCTCACGGTGACGCCGGCCATCACGACGCCGTTCGGCTTCCTCTACGGCGGGGCCGGCATCGCCGCCGCCGTGGCGGCGCTCGAGTCGGCGACGGACCGCCCCCTCGTCTGGATCACGGTGCAGTTCGTGGCCAACGCCCTCCCCGACGAGGTGGTCGACGTCACCGTCGAGGTGGTCGCCCCCGGACGGGGCACCACCCAGGCCCAGGTGCGGGCGACGGTCGGGGACCGGCTGGTGTTCCACGCCCTGGCCGCCCTGGGGGGTCGTCCCAACCCGCTCGCCGGCCAGTGGGCCGCCATGCCCGACGTGCCCGCTCCGGAAGATTGCCCGCCCTTCGAGGTCCCCTTCGAGGCCGAGGGCAGCTTCTTCGAGCGGACCGACAAGCGGGTGGCGACAGGACCGGTCGGGCTCGACGCCGTCGGCCGGCCCGCCGGTGGACGGGTGGCGCTGTGGACCCGGCTGCCGGAGGGCGCTGCCCTGTCGGCCGCCTCCCTGTCGTTCGTGGCCGACATCGTCCCCATGGCCCTCGGCGCCGCGCTGGGGATCCCCCCCGGTGCCACCAGCCTCGACAACACGGTGCGGATGGGTCGACTCGTCCCGGCCGACTGGGTCCTGCTCGACGTGATCGCCGACGCCGTCGGCGACGGCTACGGCCACGGCCGTGCCCACCTGTGGGCGCAGGACGGCACCCTCCTGGCCATCGCCAGCCAGTCCGCCATCCTGCGGGACCGGACCCAGGAGCGGTGAGTCACCGGTCGTCGCCGCCCCGGTGGAGGGTGCGGGCCAGGAGGTCGACGGCGGCGGCGACGGTGAGCATGTAGAACACGGCGGCGAGGACGAGGCGGGGGCTGGTGCCGTCTCGCTGGTGCACGGCGAGGCCGACGAGGACGGCGGTGATGCCGAGCGAGGTGGCCTTGCCGGCGGCGTGCAGCCGGGCCATCACCGTGTCGAACCGGTGGAGCGCGACGGCGGCCACGAGGATCAGCACGGCACCGAGCAGGGCGACGGCGCCACCGAGGATGCTCACGAGCCGGTCCGGTGCTCCAGATAGCGGGCGGCGGCCAGGGTGCTCGTGAACCCGACCAGGGCGAGGACCACCACGAGGTCGACGAACCGGTCCGAGCCCCCGAGGGCGGGGACGGCGGCCACGGTGGCGGCGGCGGCTGCGATGGCGACCTCCAGGGCGATCAGACGGTCGACGTGGCGGTCACGGCGGGCGAGGGCGACGACCGCCACGGCGGCGGCGAGGGTGGTCAGGCCGGTGGCGGCGGTCACGAGCGACATCGGCGGCAACTCCTCAGCGGGTCGGGTGGGAAACGAGGGCGGCGTCGGCCAGGGCGGCCAGATGCTCGATGTGGGAACGCACCCGGTCCGGATCGGTCAGGTGCAGCGCGTGGACGACGAGACGGTCGGCGGCGGGCTGGTCGACCACCACGGTGCCGGGGGCGAGGTTCACGGCCTGGGTGGTCGCCGTCACCAGGGCCGGGTCGCCGCTCGGGAGCCGCACCTCGACGTGGCCCGGGCGGGTGCGGTCGGTCGGGGTGAGCACCTCGACGGTCAGCGCCAGGTTGGCCCGGACCATGTCGGTGGCCACGGTGGCGGCGAAGCGGGCGGCGGCCCAGGGACGCAGGGTGTGGGTCAGATCGCGCTGGCGGGGTGCCAGTGGCGACACCACCACGCCGACGGCCGCGCCCGCCAGCAGCACCCCCGGGGCGAGGTCGCCCCAGAGCAGCGCCCACAGGGCGGTCAGCCAGATCACGTGCGGCAACCGCCACCACCAGCGCCGCCACCGGGCCCCGGCCCCGCTCACCCCAGCACCGCCTCGACGTAGGGCGTCGGGTCGACGAGGGTGACGGCGGCCCGGTCGGCCAGGTCGAGGAGTGGCCCGGCCAGGACGGCCACGAGCAGGGTGACGGCCAGGAGGGCGGCGGTGGCGCCCACCATGGCGCCCGCCCGGAGGGGTTCGGTCGCGGACCGGGCCGGGGACGGTCCGGGCGGACCCCAGAACGCCGCCGTCCAGATCTTGGTCATCGACAGCAGCGTGCCCGCCCCCACGACCAGCGCCGTCGCCACCAGCCACCAGCTCGACGCCGCCGCCGCAGCGTCCACGACGGCCAGCTTGGCCACGAACCCCGAGAACGGGGGCAGGCCGGCCAGGCTGAGCGCTCCCAGGGCGAACAACGCGGCCACCCCCGGTCGGGCCCGGGCCAGCCCTCCGAGCCGGCCGAGGCGGCCCGTGCCCCGGTCGTGCTCGACCAGTCCACCGGTCAGGAGCAGCACCGTCTTGATCGGGATCTGGTGCACGATGAACAGCACGGTGGCGGCCAGGCCGGCCGTCGTGGCCAGGGCCACCCCGACCAGCTTGTAGCCGATCTGGCTCACGATGTGGAACGACAGGATGCGCTTGATGTCGTCCTGGGCCAGCGCGCCGAGCACCCCGACGACCATGGTCGAGGCGGCCACGACCCCGATGACACCGCCGAGCTGGTCGAGGTCGAGCAGGCTGTGGGTCCGGACGATGGCGTACACGCCCACCTTGGTGAGCAGGCCGGCGAAGATGGCGGTCACGCTGGTGGGGGCGGCCGGGTAGGCGTCGGGCAGCCAGAAGAAGAGCGGGAACACCGCCGCCTTCACGCCGAACGCGGTGAGCAGGAGGAGCCCCAGGCCGGTGTCGAGGTGGTCGGGCAGGTCCCCCCACCGCACGGCGATGGTGGCCAGGTTGACCGAGCCGACGGCGGCGTAGACCCCGGCGACGGCGGTCAGGAGGAACGTCGACGCCACCAGGTTGATCGTCACGTAGGTGATGCCGGTGCGGACCTGGTCGGGTCGTCCGCCGAGGGTGAGCAGCACGTAGCTCGCCACCAACGTCAGCTCGATGCCGACGAACAACGTGAACAGGTCGCCCGACGTGAAGGCCAGCGCCACGCCCGCGGCGAGCACGAGGTAGACCGGGTGGAAGGCGGGGTGGTCGTCCTCCTCGTTGGGCTGGGCCACGGCGTACCCGGCCACCAGCGTGACGGTGACGAGCGAGACGACGAGGAGCAGGCCGGCGGTGAGGTCGACCACGAGGGTGATGCCGATGTCCGGCGCCCAGCCCCCCATGCGGGCGGCAACCACCCCACCGGGGGCCGACTCGGCGTCAGCGGTGGCGACCAACGCCGCCGCGGTGGCGCCCACCAGCGAGACCAGGGTCACGACCCGGCGACCGGTCCGCCGTCGCGCCAGCGCCAGGCAGAGGCCCGCCCCCGCCACGGGGACGAGCACGGTGACGGCGATCACGAGGGGTCCGACGCCTCCGCCGCGATGCGGAGATCCTCCCGGTCGCGCACGATCCGATCCGACCCCAGCTCGGCCCGGGCCCGCCACGACAGCGCGAGGAGGAAGGCGACCACGGCGAACGTGATCACCACGGCCGTCAGACCGAGGGCCTGCGGGACGGGGTCGGTCACGGTGCCGGACGGGGCGTCGTCACCGACGAAGGCGGGGTCGCCGGCGCGGCCGCCGCTGGCCACGAGCAGCAGGACCGACCCGTGACCGAGCAGCGTCACCCCGAGGGTCACCCGGAGCAGGCTCCGGCTCAGCACGAGCCAGATGCCCCCGCCGTACAGGGCGGCGACGGCGACGAGCTGGGCGACGCTCACGCCACCTCCCGGGGGCCCCGTCGCGTCGGGTCGCGGTCGAGGTGGTCGAGCATGGTGAGCACCAGCCCCACCACGACGGCGGCCACGCCGACGTCGAACACGACGATCGTCGTCAGCTTCACGGCCCCGAACAGCGGAGCGTCCACCGTGGCGTCGTACTGGGTGAGGGGTGCGCCCTCGACCAGACCGGCGGCGGTCACGACGGTGGCGGTCACCACACCCAGTCCGAGCAGCAGCGGTCCCCGGGCCGAGCCGGGTACCGGCAGGGCGGCGGCATGACGGATGACCGGCACGGTGGCCAGCATCAGCCCGGCCACGAACCCCCCGCCGGGTCGATCGTGGCCCGACACGAGCAGGTACAGGGCGACCACGACGATCGTCGGGGTGAGCAGCTCGACGACGGTGGTCAACGACGGGACGGGCCTCACCGGCCCTCCGCCTGACGGGGACGGGATCGCGACCCGACGAGGGCGGCCACCCCGGCACCGGCGGCGGCCACGACCGTGATCTCGCCCAACGTGTCGAGCGCCCTGAAGTTGGTGAGGACGATGTTGACGACGTTGTTCCCGCCGCCTGCGGGCGCAGCGTCGATGGCCGCTCCGGCCGGGGTCGGTGACGAGCGCGCCGCGAGCCCCCCCGCCACGGCCAGGACCACCAGCGCCCCGACCGCCCCGGCCAGCAGCGGACGGGCCATGCGCAGCCCGCGGCCGTCGTCGACGACGCGGGGCCTCAGCCGGCGAACGACGAGGACGAAGCCGATCAGCACGAGCGTCTCGACCAGCAGCTGGGTGAGGGCCAGGTCGGGAGCACCGGCCGCCACGAACAGGGTGGCGGCGGCGTACCCGGCCGCCCCGACGGCGAGGACCGCCGCCAGCCTCCGGGTCGTCCGCACCGCCACGATCACCGCCAGCACGACCACGCCGGCCGCCACCGCCTCGGGCGTCGAGGCGGCCCAGCGGACGTCGTCGGGGAGGCCGACGCCCGAGGCCAGCACGACGAGGGTGGGGAGGGTGGCGACGGCGACGATCACGACGAGGTAGCCGGCGAGGTCACCGTGCTGCAGCCGGGCCGTCACGCGGCGGGCCATGGCGACGACCCCGTCGAGCAGCGCATCGACCAGGTCGGGGTAGGGCCGCCCCCGGGGTCGGTGGGCCGGTCGTCGGGCCCACCATCCGCCGAGGAGGGTGCCGGCCACGACGATGGCCGCCGACAGGCCGAGGGCGACGGTCCACCCCGGCAGGAGCTTGAGGTTGGCGGCCGCCGCGCCGGGGTCGGCCACCGCGGCGGCCGGTCCGATCCATGCCGAGACCGGCCCGGCGGCGAGACCGCCCACCAGCGAGGCGGCGGCGAGGGCCACCGGTCCGGCCACCATGGCCGGGGGGACCGGCACGACGGCGCGCTCGGTCCGCCGGGCCAGGAACGGCTCGACGAGGCGGATGGTGTAGCCGACGGTCAGCACCGACCCCGTCGCCACGACGGCCACGGCCACGACGGCCAGGGCGCCACCGGCGCCGACCAACCCCTCGAGGCCGGCCTCCTTGGCCACGAAGCCGAAGGTCGGCGGCAGTCCCGCCATGGAGGCGCCCGCCACCACGGCCACGCCGGCCAGCACCGGGTGGGCGGCGCCGACACCCCGTAGGTCACGGCGGTCACGGGTGCCGGTGGCGTGCTCGGCCGCGCCCACCACGAGGAACAGCGCCGCCTTGAACAGCCCGTGGGCGAACAGGACGGCCACGGCCGCGAACGTGGCCTTGGGGGTGCCGAACCCGGCGAGGACGGCGATCAGGCCGAGCTGCGACACGGTGCTGTGGGCGAGGAGCAGCTTGAGGTCGTCCTGGGCCAGCGCCCGCCAACCGCCCCAGAGGAGGGCGGCACCGCCGGTCACGAGGAGGAGCGGACGCCAGAGGGCCAGGTCGGCGAAGGCGGGCCCCACCAGGACGAGGACGTAGACGCCGGCCTTGACCATCGTGGCCGAGTGCAGGAAGGCGCTCACGGGGGTGGGGGCGGCCATGGCCCCGGGCAGCCACCCGGAGAAGGGCCAGAGAGCCGACTTGGTGGCCGCCGCCACGAGGACGAGGACGGCCCCGGCGGCCGCCACCGTCGATCGGCCGGGGTCCACGCCGGCGACGACGGCCAGATCGGTCGAGCCGGCCTCCCCACCGAGGAGCACGAGGCCGCCCAGGAGGGCGAGCCCACCCGCCCCGGTGATGACGAGGGCGTGACGGGCGGCCCGCACGGCGGCCGGGTCGTCGCTGCGCAGGCCGACCAGGAGGAAGGAGAGGACGGTGGTGGCCTCCCAGAACAGGAACAGCGTCCAGGCGTCGGCCGCCCACACGAGGCCCAGCATGGCGCCGGCGAACAGCACCAGCAGCGCCGCCAGCCGGGCGCCGGCCGGGTCGGCGCCGGCGTAGGCGCCCGTGTAGGCGAGCACGGCCAGCCCCACCACGCCGACCAGGACGGTCAGCAGCCAGGACAGCGCGTGCAGCTCGAACGACAGGCCGAGGTCGAGCCGCTCGACCCACACCGCCGTCGAGCGCCAGGGTGTGCCGTCCAGGGCCGACCCGGCCGAGGCGGCGGTGAGCAGGAGGGTGGCGAGCGGGGCCACCGCTGCGGCGTGCAGCGCCACCCGACCCGCCCGGGGCACCGCGAGCACGACGCCGAGCGCGACGCAGGCATGGAGCAGGAGGAGGAGGGGCAAGGGTGAGGGGGGTCGGCGAGGGAGGTCAGCGAAGGGGCAGCGGCGGGCCGGGCGGGCCCGCCGGCACCTGGCGCCCGTGGGCGTAGGCGTAGGCGAAGACGAACGGACCGAGCCCGAGCCCGAGGGCGGCCCACAGACCGGCGGCCTCCCCGCGCCGCGACATGATGAGGCCGGCCGAGCCGGAGCACAGGACGAGGACGCTGACGAACACGACGAACGAGACCACGGCGACACCGCCTCTCTCCGACGCCGGCCGGTCGCCGACGTCACCGGTTGTTGAAGACCGGTAATCTACATCGGTCGTCACGACGTGCGCAAGCGATTTCCTGCTACGTTCGTTCCCCGTGGCGGGGCGCACCGGCGGAGGCGGCTCGGACTGGACGTTCCTGACCAACCACGCCCACGTCCTCCTGGTCATCGCCAGCAACCCCAACCTCCGCCTGCGCGACATCGCCGATCTGGTCGGCGTGACCGAACGCACCGCCGTCGGCATCATCTCCGACCTCGAGCGCGACGGGTACGTCCGCCGGGAGAAGGTCGGTCGCCGCAACCACTACGAGCTCGACCCCGGGCGCCCCCTCCGTCACCCCCTGGAGTCCCACCACCAGATCGGCGACCTGCTGACCGCCATCGAGCACAGCGCACCCCCCACCCCACCGAACTGACACCAGCACGCGGTGCCATGGCAACGCGTGCTGGTGTCAGTTCGCCCTGAGGAGTCCGGTCCCGGCCTCAGTGGCGGCAGGCGGGCGGCCAACCGGTCCCAGTCGTCGATGGCGCCGGGGGCGACGATCTCCACCCGCCCGCTGGCGGTGAGGACCATCTCGATCAGCTCGTCGACGGCGTCGTCGATGCCCCCGGGGACGGGCTCGTCGACCGGGTGGATCCCGCCGTGGTCGGCGTCGGTCACGGCGGCCACGTGGTGGTCGGGGTCGACGGCGAGCACGTCGACCCGGCCCTGGGTGGCGGCTTCCCACACGTCGACCAGTCCGGCGGCGAAGCGGCCCGACCCGATGGCGTCGCCGATCTGCTCGACGGCTGCCTCGAGGGCGTCGTCGACGGCGCGGTGGCACCGGTCGGCATGGGCGTCGCGGTCCTGGGACCGCTCCCGCCGCTGACGCCGCTCGCCCGGATCGGGCGGAGGGTCGAACACGAGCGGGAAGACCGGCCGGGTGACCGACTCGTCGAGCCGGTCGGCGAGGCCGGCCAGGAGCCGCGCCCCTCCCCCGTCGATGGTGAGCACGAGGTAGCGGGTGGTCCGGGCTGGGCCGACCACGAGGTCGCGGGTGGCGAAGGTCCGGTCGACCACGACCCGGGGACGGGCCGGCGTCGGGAGCTCGACGCCATGGGTGAACGACGGGCTGGCGAAGACCGCCACCGACGGCCAGTCGCTGCGGCCCAGCCCTTCCGCCGTGGTGTCCAACCCCGTCATCAGCTCACCCGCCTGGGCCGTGTCGACCACCTCGGCCAGGCGACCGGCGGCCTCCGAGCGCAGCTCCGGCCATGCCTGCCAGCGGGAGTCGCACACCACCGTCACCGACGGCCACCCCGGGCGGGCCATGAGCAGATCCAGATCGCGGGTCAGCACCGTCAGCGCACCTCCGTCGAAGCGTGCCCGGCACGGTAGCCCGCACCAGTGAAGAAGAAAACTGGAAACTCACTTCCGTCTCGGCTAGGGTGACGACGTCCTCACAGGGGCCGAGGGGCGGCGGTGTGTCCCGCTCCCCCCGGTGACTCGCCGCCGGTGTGCCCCGGCGGCGACCGCCGCGGCGGCGCTCAGGCGTCCGGCGGGGAGGCGTTCACCAGGTCGAGGGCGACGTCGACGATCATGTCCTCCTGCCCGCCGACCATGCGGCGCCGGCCCAGCTCCATGAGGATGGCCCGGGTGTCGAGGCCGTAGGTCTCCGCCGCCCGCTCGGCGTGGCGGAGGAAGCTCGAGTAGACCCCGGCGTAGCCGAGGCTGAGGGTCTCGCGGTCGACCCGCACGGGCCGGTCCTGGAGCGGGCGGACCAGCTCGTCGGCGGCGTCCATGAGCTTGAACACGTCGCAGCCATGCTCCCAGCCCTCCAGGTCGGCCACGGCCACGAACGCCTCGATGGGGCAGTTGCCGGCCCCGGCGCCCATGCCGGCGAGGCTGGCGTCGACCCGGTAGCAGCCCTCCTCGACGGCGACGACCGAGTTGGCCACGCCGAAGGTCAGGTTGTGGTGGGCGTGGATGCCGATCTGGGTGTCGGCCGCCAGGGCGTCGCGGTAGGCCCGCATCCGGTCCCGCACGTCGCCCATGGTGAGCCGACCCCCGGAGTCGGTGATGTAGACGCAGTGCGCGCCGGCCGCCTCCATGATCCGGGCCTGCTCGGCCAGGGAGGCGGGGTCGCTCATGTGGCTCATCATGAGGAAGCCGGACACGTCCATGCCGAGGTCGCGGGCGGTGGCGATGTGCTGGTCGGCGATGTCGGCCTCGGTGCAGTGGGTGGCGACCCGGACCGAGGTGACCCCGAGGCCGTGGGCCCGGCGGAGCGCGTCGATGGTGCCGATGCCGGGCAGGAGCAGGGTGGTGAGCCGGCAGGAGGTCAGCACCTGGGCCACCTCCTCGAGCCACTCCCAGTCGGTGTGGGCGCCGAACCCGTAGTTGAACGACGAGCCGGCCAGCCCGTCGCCGTGGGCCACCTCGATGGCGTCGCACCCCGCCTCGTCGATGGCCCGGGCGATGGCCCGGACGTGGTCGATCGAGTACTGGTGGCGGATGGCGTGCATCCCGTCCCGCAGGGTCACGTCCTGCACGTAGACGCGGGTACCGGGGGAGCTCACACCGCCACCGGACCCCGCTCGGCGATCCGCTCGGCGGTGCGGATGGCCGCTGACGTCATGATGTCGAGGTTGCCGGCGTAGGGCGGCAGGTAGTGGGCCGCCCCCTCGACCTCCAGGAAGACGGTCACCTTCCAACCCGTGAACTTGGCGTCGAGGTCGGGGATGCGCACCGGGTCACCCTCGTCGATGCGGTCGAACTGGACCCGCTGCTTGAGCCGGTAGCCGGGCACGTAGCCCCGCACGGTCTCGACCATGTCGAGCACCGACGCCTCCACCTCGGACGGCTCGCCCGCCTCGATCAGGCAGAACACCGTGTTGCGCATGATGACTGGAGGCTCGGCCGGGTTGAGCACGATGATGGCCTTGCCCATCCGGGCGCCCCCGACGATCTCCAGGGCCCGCGCCGTGGTCTCGGTGAACTCGTCGATGTTGGCCCGCGTCCCCGGGCCCGCCGACCGCGACGCGATGGACGACACGATCTCGGCGTAGACCACCGGCTGAGCCCGGTGCACGGCCGCCACCATCGGCACCGTGGCCTGGCCCCCGCACGTGACCAGGTTCACGTTGGGGGCGTCGAGGTGCTCGTCCAGGTTCACCGGCGGTACCACGTACGGTCCGACGGCGGCAGGGGTCAGGTCGATCACCCGCTTGCCCGCCGCCCGCAGCACCTCGTCGTGGCGGGCGTGCGCCCCGGCCGAGGTGGCGTCGAAGACCAGCTCGACGTCGTCGAATCCGGGCAGCGCCACCAGCCCGTCGACGCCGTCCGCAGTGGTGGCGACCCCCATCCCCGCCGCCCGGGCCAGGCCGTCGGAGTCGGGGTCGATACCGACCATGGCCACCACGTCGACCACCTCCGACGTGCGGATCGACTTGATCAGCAGGTCGGTGCCGATGTTGCCCGACCCGATCACTGCGGCCCGCACCTTCGGACTGCTCACGCTCGCACCTCCGCGGTGGGTGGATCCCATGCTGTCATGGCGGACAGCCCACCTGCTCACAGCACCGGTTCGGGGCCACGGGCACGCTCCTCGCTCGTCGTTCGGGTGCCGCCGTCGCCGATCACCTCGAGGAGGAGGGCGGCGAAGGCGTCGGCGGTGTGCTCCAGAGGCACCATGCCACCCTCGATGGCGCGCACGTCGGCCCGGGGGAGCTCGGCCGCCCAACGGGCGATGTGGGGGTGTGCGAAGGGGTCGGCGGTGTGGTCGACCAGCACCACCACGAGGGTGCGCAGCGGCTCGATCACGGCCTCCACCTCCCAGGCCGACACGGCGTGGTGACCGGCGGCGGGGTCGGTCGCCAGCAGGGCGTCGGCCACGAACCGGTCGAGCAGATCGGGTCTGCCGGCGGGGTAGAAGGCGGCCCGCCCCTCCCACAGGGCCCGGACGTGGAGCCCGTCGTGCCTCCGGGTCACCTCGTCGACCCCCGGGCCGGCCCCCTCGGCCCGCCGGCGCCGGGCGTCGGCGTCGATCCACGGGGGTGAGCTGAGCACGAGCGTCTCGACCAGCCCGGGCTCCTCGGCGGCCAGCTCCGCCGCCACGGCCGCCCCGGTGTGGTGCCCGACCAGGTGGCAGCGCCCGATCCCCTCGGCCCGCAGGGCGGCGACCACGGCGGCGGCGTAGGCGGCGATCCGGTCGCCGTCGGGGTGCGGGGTCGAGTGACCCATGCCGGCCAGATCGAGCGCCAGGGCGTGGTGGGTCCCGTCGAGGCGGTCGAGCACCTCCCGGAACTCGTCGCCCGACCGGGGGGTCTGGTGCAGCGCCACCACCGGCGGGTCGGCGCCGTGCACCTCGCGGGCGTGCACCACCCCCCACGGCACGTCGATCGACCGGTGGCGGATCACGACCCGAACGCGACCGTCACCGAGCCCAACCCGTCGAGCCGGGCCGTCACCGTCGTACCGGCTGAGACGTCGACCATCGGCCCGAGGGCCCCGGTGAGCACGACGTCGCCGGCCCGGAGCGGGGTACCCAGGGCCGACATGGTGTCGGCCAGCCAGCGGGCGGCGAACAGGGGGTTGCCGAGGCAGGCCGCCCCGGTGCCCGTGGAACGCTCCTCACCGTCGACGGTGAGGCGCATCGTCACGGCGGCCAGATCGACACCGGTCAACGGCACGGGCACGGTGCCGAGGACGAAGCGGTCACCCGACGCGTTGTCGGCCACGGTGTCCAGGAAGCCGATCTTCCAGTCGGCGATCCGGGAGCCGACGATCTCCAGCGCCGGCAGGGCGTAGTCGGTGGCCGAGATGACGTCGGCCACGGTGTGGGTGCCGAGATCGAGGTCGCCGCCCAGCACGAGCGCCACCTCGGCCTCGATGCGGGGCTGGATCAGCAGGCCCGGGTCGACCGTCTCACCGTCGCCGTGGGCGCGGTCGGCGAACAGGGCCCCGTAGTCGGGCCGGTCGACCCCGAGCTGGGCCTGCACGACCGGTGACGTGAGGCCGATCTTGCGGCCGCACACCCGGGCCCCGTCGGCCACCCGCCGGTCGACGTTGATCTGCTGCACGGCGTAGGCGGTCTCGGCGGCGCGGTGCTCGTCACCGTCGGCCAGCTGCGTGATCCGATCGGCCACCGGGGCGATGGGCTCCCCCGTGGCGGCGGCCGTGCTCAGCGCGTCGGCAACCGCCGCGACGGTGCTCACCGGTTGTGCTCGTCGAGGAAGGCGATGGCCAGAGGGTTGTAGCGATCGGCCTGCTCGTGCTGGGGCCAGTGGCCGCAGTGGTCGAACAGCTCGAGGCGCGAGCCGGGCACGTCCTCGTGCATCTTCGTGGCCTCGGGCACGTCGCCGAAGGGGTTCTCGTTGCCCCAGATGATGAGCGTGGGGATGTCGGCCAGCCGGGCCAGCGTCTCGGGTCGCAGCAGGTTGCGCTGGCGGATCTCCATCTCCTGGAGGCAGAGGAGGTGGTCGACGTTGGCCACGAAGTCGGGCTGGTGGTAGATGCGGTGGCGCACCTCGACGAGCTCGTCGGAGACGTCCTCGGCCGGGTCGTGCATGAGCAGGTGCAGCCGCTGACGGGTCAGCTCCGGGTCGTCGGTGGTGACGGCCTTGCGGGTCGAGGTCTTGATGCGCTCCATCACCTCGGGGTTGGCCTTGGTGCCGCCCGCGGCGATGAGCTGCAACGAGATGACCCGCTCGGGCCGGTCGGCGGCGAACACGGCCGACACCCAGCCCCCGAGCGACTCCCCGGCCAGGTTGACCCGGTCGATGCCGGCGGCGTCGAGGAACGCGGTCAGGTGCTCGACGTACCGGGGGATCTCGTAGTCGTAGTCGGGCTTGCCCGTGTAACCGTGGCCGAGCATGTCGATGGCGTGACAGCGGTAGCCCGCCTCGACGTGGGCGGCGATGTTGCGGGTGAAGGCCTCGAGGTGGCCGCTGGTGCCGTGGAGGAACACCACGTCCGGTCCGTCCCCGGCCACCAGCCGGCGGGTCGGGACGCCGTCGGCGTCGACGGTGTCGACGCAGAAGTCGACGCCGGTCAGGTCGAGCCAGGCGGTCACGGCAGCTCCTCGGGGTGGTCGATCATGGCGACGGCCATGCCGGTCAGCCACTCGGGCATCTCGGCGTAGGCGACCGTGCGGGCCGGGGCCCAGCCGCAGGCGGCGGCGGTGGCGATCCAGTTGCGCAGCTCGTTGGCGCCGTTGCCGGCCACCTCGACGAGGTCGTCACGGTGCTCGCACAGCCGTCGCCCCTCCCCGGCGCCGAGGCGGTCGAGCACCGACCGGTCGAAGTCCGGGTTGAGGTCCGGCGGCGCGGAGGTGACGATGCCGCGGCGTCGGGTCTCGTAGGCAGACCAGTCGTTCCGACCCTCCAGCCAGGAGGAGACGAGGAACTCGTCGTCGTCGGAGCCGGGCGTCCGCCAGTCGGGGAACGGGAGCCGGTGGCTGAGGCCGCCCGAGCCGACGACCGCCACCCGCCGGTCGGCGCCGTCATCGGCCACCGCCGCCCCGATCGCCTCCCCCAGCGCGGCGCACCGGTCGAGGGAGGGCAGCGGCGGGGCGAAGCTGTTGACGACGACCGGGAGGACGGCCACACCCTCGGGCACGACGTACTGCACGGCGTGGGTGATGCCGTGGTCGACGCCGAGGCGGAGGGAGAAGGCGGCGTCGAAGTCGGCGTCGAGGAGCCGTTGCAGCACGTGGCGGGCCAGGTCGGTGTCGGTGGGGAGCGGCCCCTCGGGAGTGCCGTGCTCACCGGCGCCGACGACCTCGCCGACGCCGACGGTGAAGGCGGGCATGAGGTCGAGCCAGAACCCCCGGAAGTGGTTGGGTCCGATCACGACGGCGACGTCGATCTCCGCCTCGGCCAGCGCCCGGCGGGCCTCGGCCAGACCGTCGCGGAAGGAGTGGGCCCGGGGCAGGTGGTCGACGGCGTCCCAGCGGGTGTTCATGAGGGTGGTGTGGGACGCCATGACGCCCTTGGTGAGGGTGCTCACCGCAGGTCGGCCCGGGGTCGGTCGCACACGTCGACGGCCACCCGGACGAGCAGCTCCGACAGGCGGGCCATGGCGTCGGCGTCGACGGTGTTCATGCCCTCGGCGAAGCCCGGCTCGTCCCCGCCCACCTCCACCTTGGGCAACCCCACCCGCATGGTCGGGATGCCCCGGTTGCGGAGGATGTTCGCGTCGGTCGCCCCGCTCTGACGCTCGGGCGTCGGGTGGGGACGGCCCTCCATGGCCTCCCAGGCCCGGCGTCCGGCCGCGCAGACCCAGTGGTCGGCCGGGGTACGGCTGCCCGGCACGGCCAGCGTGAGCTCGGCGGTCGCGTCGAGGCCGGGGTCGTCGGCCCGTAGCTCGTCGAGCATCGCCACGAGGGACCGGTGGGCGTCGAGAGGCGACTCGTCGGGCAGCGTGCGCTGGTCGACCCGGAGGCGGGCAACGGCGGGGACGAACGCAGCGGTGCGCTCCCAGCCGGCGTGCAGTGACCCGACCACGGCCTGCGGTTCGAGGGTCCCCGCCCCCGCCGACCGCGCCCCGAAGCGCTCCTCCAGGTGCAGGACCACCCGGGCGGCGTCGGCGATCGGGTTGCGGTACGGCAGGCGGTGGCGGGCCCCGACGTAGGTGTGGGTCCCCCGCACCGTGATGTCGGACCAGGCCAGGCCGACCTCCTCGTGCTGCACGAACCACCCCGTCTTGGCGATGACGGCGGCGTCGGCCCAGACCCCCGACTCGAGCAGGAACGAGGCCCCGACGCCGTGGCCGGTGTGGCGCCGGCGGAGCGGGTCGGTGGGGTCGGGGCGGGCGGAGGTGGGCATGCCGCCCGCCCCGAAGCCGACGATCACGTCGCCGGTCAGCTCCGTGTCCGAGGCCACCAGGGCGGCCGCCGCCTCCAGCACGCAGGCGGCGTGGCCCTTGGGGTTCTGGGCGCCGAGGCCGCGCACCACCCCCCGCTCCTCGTCGACGACGGCCCGGGGGAGGAGGTGGCCGTCGATGCGATCGGCGGCCCACGGCACGTCCTCGTCGGTCGTGCCGGTCGTGACGGTGTCCATGGGGGCGTACAGGAGGAGGTCGGGTCCGGAGCCGGCCGCCGGTCCGCGGGCCGGGATGCGGGCCCAGGCGTTGGCCGAGCGGTCGTCGATGGGCATGAGCCGACCGTCGAGGCCGTGCTCACGGAGCAGCTCGACGATGCGCTCGGCCAGGAGTCGCTCGTCCCCCGTGGGCGATGCGACGTCGACCATCGCCGCGCAGGTGGCCACCACCCGCTTCGGCTCGATGTTCATCTCGGCCTCGTCTCGTCGGCCAGCCGTTGTCGACGAGGTACGTCGGCCGGGCTGCTCATCGTGGCCTCGTCTCGTCGGCCGACCGCCGACCACGAGGTACGTCGGCCGGGATGCTCACCGGCGGCGTTCCGGGGAGCCCACCCAGGTGCCGGTGGTGCGGGTGAGCAGATCGACGAGCCGGTCACGCCAGAGCGCCGCCGCACCCATGACCACCACCACGACCAGGAGGCGCCTCACGGGCCGACGGGCTCGTGGGAGGCATCGAGGAAGCCGGTCACGACGGAGTGGTAGTCGGCCGGGCGCTCCTCCTGGAGGTGGTGCGAGGCGCGGTCCATCACGTAGAGCTGACCCCGGGGCACCATGCGGGCCAGCATCAGCGGGTAGTCGGGGGTGAGGAAGGCGTCGTACATGCCCCACGCGAACAGGGTCGGGCAGCGGATCTCCCGCAGGTGGCCCTCCAGGTCCTGCCAGTCGCCCCGCAGGTCGTCGGAGTGGGCGGCGAGGGACATCTCGTCGGTGTCGAGGCTCTGCTCGTAGCGCAGCCGCACCGTCGACTCGGGGATGGCGGAGGCGTCGTACCACTCGAGGTCGGCCATGAGCCGGCGCATCTTGTCGAGGGTCGGACCCTCACCGCCGAAGTAGGCGTCGCGGGCGTTGCGCCCCCGGCGGGCGCCCTCGGGCAGTGGAGCCAGCGGACCGTAGAAGACAGGCATCGAGCCGGTGATGACCATGGACCGCACCCGGCCGGGGTGCTCGGCGGCCAGGGCGACGGCGATCGTGCCGCCCCAGGAGTTGCACACCAGGTCGACCGGGTCGGAGAGGTCGAGGGCGTCGAGCAGCGCCACCAGCGAGGCCGCCAGCCAGCTCCAGCGGGGACCCTCGATGGTCGGCTTGGACGACTTCCCGTACTGCACGAGGTCGACCAGCTCGCAGCGCCGGTCGGCGGCGAACAGCGGCGCCACCGGCCCGAAGTCGGTCCACGACGAGCACCCCGGCCCACCGCCGTGCAGGAACACGGCCGTCGCTGCGTCGGCGCCGCCAGGTCCGGGGTAGGAGATGACGTGGTAGCCGACCCCGTCGGTGGCCGTGACCGTCCGGCCGGGCGGCTCGGGTCCGGCGGCGAGGGGATGATCGCTCACGCGTCCGACGGATCGCCGATCGACACCGGCGTGCCGGGGTCGAACGGGTTGCCCTCCTCGACCAGACGCCGCCATTCGATGAGCGACGAGTCGGGTCGGTACAGGCGCTCCGGGGGGGCGTCGGTCTCGGACACCATCCAGTGGTCCTGCGACGAGAAGTCGCCGTGGAACAGCCAGCGGATGCCGCCCAGGTACCGCACGTAGAACCAGGCCCGGTCGAGGCCGGTCTTGAACTGGGTCATCACCCCCACGTACTTCGTGTTCTCGGCGTCGACGGGCACGTAGAACTCGTAGTGGATGAACTGCGGGTAGGCGATCCGCAGCACCCCCGGCAGGGACAGGGAGGCGAAGCTCGGCAGCTGCTGGGCGGCGATGTAGGGGTCGGGCGCCTCGTTGCCGCCGGTGTTGCCCAGGTTGGCCCCGCCGGTGCCGGCCTTCTGCTTGGGCTTCATCTTCCACCACCGCTGGTTGGTCCAGGTGCCGAGGCCGGGGAAGTGGGCGTCCCAGTGACGCTCGTCCTCGATGCGGTAGATCCATCGGCCGTGGCGCTCGATGTGGATCTTGTTCCACGTCGGCATGGTCTTGAAGATGCGCCACTTCGACGTGCGGTGCAGGAACTTGGCGTGGCCCTCGTCGAACCCGTTCTCGGCGTACAGCCGCCAGTTGCCGGGCCGATCCTCGATGCGACCGCCCACGCCGTACGGGGGCGGGTCGACCAGCTCCTCGGGGAGCTGTTGGTCGAGCGGGTGCGGGTCGCGGTCGCCGACGAACACCCAGACCAGACCGACGGCCTCCTCGCACGGGTAGGTGCGCAACGCCACCTTGCCGTTCATGGGCGAGTCGGGCCCGTCGGTGATGACCGCGGCCAGCTCACCGTCGGACAGCCGGTAGGTCCAGCCGTGGTACGGGCAGGTGATGTGGTCGGGGAACTCCTCGGTGCCGAGCGACATCTTCACGCCCCGATGCAGGCAGCGGTCGTGCAGCGCGTGCACCTCACCGGCCGAGTCGCGCTGCAGGACGAGGGGCGTGTCGAGGATCCGCACCCCCCGAGGCGATCGGCCCACCCGGCTCGACCACTCCACGGGGTACCAGTAGTTGGGCAGGCCGGCGGCGGCGGCGTCGTAGACCGGCCATGACGACCAGTCGACCCGGCCCACCGATCGCTTGGCCGCCGCCCGGTCGGTGCGGCCGGAGCGCCGCCGGAGCCGCTCGGGGAGCACGTCGGTCATGGCTGGAGTCTCGACCACCGGCGGCGGGGCCGGCCAGTCGACCGGTCCGCCGGCCGGGCCCGGGACCTGGCTCGACGCCGCACAGCGAGGCGACGTGGCCGCCGTGGCCCGGGCCGCCCGGGCGGGTGAGACCCTCCCCCCGGTGACGCCGGACGACGAGCTGGTCGAGGTGGCCGACGCGATGGCGGCCCGTCCCGCCGCCACGACCGGGTGATGGGTCGAGGCGATGGTTCGCCGGGATCTCCACATGACCGCTGGGACGTGGCCCACACCCTCTCGCTGCACACGTTCTCTCCTGCCGACCACGGGGCATGACCCCCGCAGGGTGCCGCACGGACGCGCGCGCTCTACGATCCGGTGGGGAGACCAGGGAGGTCCGGACATGGCCCGAGATCCGCAGTGGCGCCGGCTCTACGACCGGGCCGCCGGTGAGCTGGGCCCCCGGCTGAGCGAGCTGACGGCCAGCGACACCTACGCCGACGCCGTCGCCACCGCCGCCGTCCTCCGACGGCGGGCCCTCCGTGAGCTGCGCGACAACAGCCGCCGGTGGCTGCACCTGATGAACCTCCCGGCCGGCAGCGACATGAGCGTGCTGCGCCGCCAGGTTGGCGACCTGGAGCGGGAGGTGCGTGAGTTGAACAAGCGCCTGGAAGACGCCGGCGCCTCCCCACCATCCCCGCCCCGCGACACACAGGAGTGAGCCCATGGCCACGACGACCTCGCTGATCGACCAGGTGACCGACCGGGTGCAGAGCACGCGCAAGCGCCTCCGCAACGGGGCCCGGTACGTGATCGGCCTCGACGAGCCCCAGCTCGGACAGAGCCCCCGTGACGTCGTCAGACGCCGCGACAACGTCACCCTCTACCGGTACCGCAACGACGACGTCCGCCTGCGGCCACCGCTCCTGCTCGTCATGAGCCTGGTCACCCGCCCCACCGTGTTCGATCTCCAGCCCGGCAACAGCCTCGTCGAGACGTTCGCCGACGCCGGCTTCGACGTGTTCATGCTCGACTGGGGTGAGCCGGGCCCGGCCGAGGCGGCCAACACCCTCGAGACGTACTGCGACGAGTACATCCCCTGGGCGGTGCGGGCCACCGCCGAGCGGGCCGGCGCCGACGACGTGACCCTGTTCGGCTACTGCTTCGGCGGCTTCCTGTCGTTCCTCTCGGTGGCGGCCAACCCCGACATGGCGGTGCGCAACCTGGTGTGCCTGGCCACCCCCATCGCCCCGGAGCGGGGCCCGGTCCAGCTCCAGCCCCGGCGCATGCGGGCCACCGACCTGCTCGACGACACCGGCAACGTGCCCGCCGAGGTCCTCCGAACGGGGTTCGCCGCCCTCGACCCGCTGGCCGAGGTCACCACCCGGGTCAACCTGTGGCAACGGCTCGACGACGACGACTACGTGCTCGCCCACCAGGTCATGACGGGCTGGGGCAACGACCACATCCCCTTCCCCGGGGCCACCGCCGCCCAGATGGAGCAGCTCTTCGGCGGCGACCGCAACCCCGTCATCGACGGGACGCTCGTGCTCGGGGGGCGCCGGGTCGACCCGAAGGACATCACGGTGCCGTTCCTGTCGGTCGTGGGCGAGCGTGACCACATCGCCCCGACGGCCACCAGCGACCCGCTCCTCGACCTGGTTGGCTCCGACGACCGCCACGAGCTGCGGGTCCCGGCCGGCCACGTCGGCCTGTTCGTCGGCCGCACGGCGGCGAAGCAGTGCGTGCCCGGCATCCTCGACTGGATGACCAGCCGCAGCGAGCCGGTCAGCGACTAGCCCGTCGGCAACCTGAGGTGCTCCCGCCCCGACACGTGGGCGAACATGGTCGGATCGAACTCGGCGATAGGGCCGGTCAGCACCGAGCGCTCGCCGGTCGGCTCGAAGATCATGGCGGTGGCCTGCTCTGGTGAGCTGAGGCCGTTGGCCCGCAGCGTCGACCAGACGTCCTGGAGGTTCATGCCCGTCTCCTCGAGCTGGTCGCTGAGCACGTTCCCGTGGGCGATGACGAGGACGGGCGGGTTGTCGACGACCTGATCGAAGCGGGTGCGGATCCGCAGCTCGGTCAGGATGCGCTGGGAGCCGACCACGGCGGCCACCGCGGCCACCCCCTCCACCACCGGGACGCTCTGGGTGAGGGTCACCGAGGCGATGATCGACCCGATGGCGACGGTGGCGGCGAAGTCGTAGCCGCTCATCTTGGCGAAGGTGCGCAGCCCGTTGAGCCGCGCCGACGCCACCACCACCAGGTAGATGAGCAGGCCCGAGCCGAGGGTGCGGCCCATCGACCCCCACGTCGTCTCGTACACCCACTCCACGCGTTCCTCCCCGGACGTCCGGCACCGACCGGCTTGCCCCCGGCCGAACTGACACAACCACGCGCTGCTATGGCAACGCATGCTTGTGTCAGGTCGCCGCCTGCACGGGATCCGCACACGGGCTGCGGGCGTCTCGCACGACCCCCTCCCTACCATCCTGGTCGTGGCGGTGGTGCTGGTGGTCGAGGACGACGAGGGCATCGCCGAGGCCGTCGCCGCCCGCCTGCGGTCGGGGGGTCTGGGGGTGGCCGTCGTGACCACGGGGCCCGAGGCCGTCGACTGGTGCCGGCGGCAGCGGCCCGATCTCGTCGTGCTCGATCTCGGGCTGCCCGGCCTCGACGGCCTCGAGGTGTGCCGGCGCATCCAGACCGACCACCGCACCCCGGTGGTCATGCTCACCGCCCGCGACGAGGAGACCGACGTGCTGGTCGGCCTCGGGGTCGGCGCCGACGACTACGTGACCAAGCCGTTCAGCGGCCGCCAGCTCCTGGCCCGAGTCCAGGCCGTGCTGCGACGGGTCGGCGCCGACCGACCCGAGGCCCTGATGCACGTCGGCGACGTCACCGTCGATCGCCGAACCCGCCGGGTCCACCGCGGCGACGTCGAGGTCCATCTCACCGCCACCGAGTTCGACCTGGTCGCCCACCTCGCCGCCGCCGGTGGGGCGGTGGTGCGCCGGGAGCGCTTGTTGGACGAGGTCTGGGGCTACCGGGACGGGGGCGGCCTGCGCACCGTCGACTCCCACGTCCGGGCCGTCCGCCGCAAGCTGGGCGACGGGGTGATCCGGACCGTCCACGGCGTCGGCTACGCGGCCGGGGCACCGTGACGTTCCGCCCCCTCGACGCCGTGCCGAGCATCAAGGCCAAGCTGTCGATCGTCATCGTGGCGGCGGTGGCCATCGCCGTCGTGGTGAGCGTCATCGGGTTCCGCCTCGGGATCCCCGTGTGGCTCCGGCCCCTCATCTCCATCACCCTGGCCCTGCTGGTGCTGCGGGTCTTCGCCGGCGGCATCACGTCACCGCTGGCCGAGATGGCCCGGGCGGCGGGACGCATGGCGGCCGGCGACTACGAGGTGACGGTGACGGCCACCTCCCGTGACGAGGTGGGCGAGCTGGCCCGATCCTTCAACCGCATGGCGGCCGAGCTGGCCGAGGTCGACCAGCAGCGACGCGACCTCGTCGCCATGGTCAGCCACGAGCTGCGGACCCCGATCAGCGCCCTGCAGGCCAACCTCGAGAACCTGGTCGACGGGGTCGCCGAGCCCGACGCCGACCTGCTGGCGTCGATGCTGGCCCGGACCGAGCGCCTGGGTCGGCTGGTGTCGCAGCTCCTCGACCTGAGCCGTCTGGAGTCGGGGGCCGTCCCCCTCGACATCGGGGCCGTCGACGCCGCCGCGCTCATCGATCAGGTGGTCGAGGAGGTCCGGCTCCAGCGTCCCGGTCTGGTGGTGGAGGCCGAGGTGGCGCCGTGCGGCCTGACGTTCCGAGCCGACGGTGAACGCCTCCATCAGGCGGTCGCCAACCTGGTCGACAACGCCGCTCGGGTCGACGCCGGCCCGGTCCGGATCGGGGTGAGCGCTGCGGACGGACCGGTGCGGATCGAGGTCGTCGACCGGGGCCCCGGCATCGACCCCGCCCAGCGGGCCCGGGTCTTCGAGCGCTACCACACCCGGGGCGGGACCGGGCTCGGCCTGACCATCGCCCGGTGGGTGGTCGAGCTGCACGGCGGCACCATCACCGCTGGCCCGGCCGAGCCCACCGGGTGCCGGATGGTCATCGACCTGCCGGTGGTGCCGGTGTGACGGCGGTCGAGACGAGGCCCCTGCGGTACTGGTCAGCTCAGCCCGGACAGGCCGTGCTGGTTGCGGCGGCGACCGGGGCGGTGGCCGTCGACCTGGTCGCCCACCACGGCCTCACCACGCTGTCGGGACTCGTCGCCACCGCCGTCGCGGTGGCTGCGCTGCTCGGTCCCCCTGTCCGGGCGCAGGGCTCGGCACGGGTGCTGGCGGCGTTGGCGCTCCTCCCCGCGGCCGGGCTCGCCTGGCGGGCCTCCGCCTGGCTGACCGTGCCCAACACCGTGGCCGTCCTCACCCTGCTGGTACTGGCCGCCGGTCGCGCTCGGGGGGAGCCGCTGGCCACGCCGCTGGACCTGCTCCGACGGGCCGGTCGGGCCGTCGCGGCGGGAATGGCGGGGCCGGTCGTCGTCGTCGACGCCGCGACGGCCCGTCTCTCTCCGCACCCGGCCATCGGCCGGACCGCCTGGTCCGCGCTGCGGGCGCTGGTCGTGGCCGGACCGGTGGTGCTCGTGCTCGGCGCCCTGCTCGCCGCCGGTGACGCCGTGCTCGCCTCGTTCCTCGACGCTCCCGTCGACCCGTCGTCGTGGTCGGGCCACCTCGTGGCTCTCGTGGTGGGGGCGTGGGCCGTGGCCGGTCTCGTGGCCGACGCCCTCGGCCCCGCCCCCGGGCCCTCCCCGCCCCCGGGCCACCGGCCCCTCCGCACCGTCGACGCCGCCGTCCTCCTCGGCGGTTGCGCCACGGTGTTCGGACTGTTCGTGGCGGCCCAGGCCGCAGCCGTCGCCGGCGGGGAGGAGTACGTGCTGCGAACCACCGGCCTCACGTTCGCCGAGCACGCCCGGCGGGGGTTCTTCCAGCTCCTGGCCGCCGCCGGACTGGCGCTGGCCGTTGTGTGGGTCGTCCGCTCGGCCACGCCACCCCCGAGCGGGCGGGCCCGCCGCATGCTCGGCTGGCTGGGTGGGGCCGTGCTGGCGCTGACGCTCGTGACCGTCGTCGTCTCGATCCGCCGTCTCGCCCTGTACGAGGACGCCTTCGGGCTCACCATGTTGCGACTGGCCTGCACCTCGGCGGCGGTCCTCCTCGGGATGATCGTCGCCGCCGTGGGGGTCGACCTCGCCCTGGATCACCGGCCCACCCGGCGGCTGCTCCCCGCGATCGGGGCGCTGACCCTGGCCACGCTCGTGATCGGTACCGCCGCCAACCCCGAGGCGATCGTGGCCCGCCGCAACCTGGCCCGCGACACCGTCGACGTCCGCTACCTCGCCACCCTGGGGTCGGACGCACGGCCCACCCTGGCCGGCGCCGGCCTGGCCTGTGGGCCGGCTCCATCCGCCCCCGGGCTGTTCGACTTCAACTGGAGTCGGTGGCGGGCGTCGCGGGCGGAGTGCGACGGACCGGGATGACCGGCGTCGTTCAGTTCCGGCGGGGCTCCCACCGGAAGAACCGTAGGCCGACCAGGAAAGCGCCGATCCCCCACGCCGCCACCACGGCGAGCTCGCCCCACCGCCACGGGCTGGTGCCGGGGATCGGGCTGAACGGTGCCGAGAACGCCTCGACGGCCGGCTTCAGGGGGAAGATGTCCCCGACGGTGATCAGCCAGCCGGGCGGATCCTGGAGCGGGATGAACACGTTGCTGATGAACGCCAGCGGCAGCAGGAGGCCGTTGGTCACGGCCGGGGCGGCATCGGCCGAGGAGATGATGGTCAGCACGGCCAGGCCCAGCCCTGCGAAGGCGATCACGCTCACCACGAAGGCGATCACGGCCGCTGGCATCCGACCGGCCACGATCCCGATGTCGTAGAACGCCCACCCGGCGCCCATCATGATGACCGTGGCCACCAGCGCGATCCACAGCGCCGACAGGATCGCCCCGGCCAGGAACGCCCACGGCGGCAGCGGGGTGCCCCGGACCCGTTTCAGGATGCCCGTCTCCCGCCGGGCGGCCAGGTTGATGCCGGTGTTGCTGAACGACGCCTGGGCGGCGGCGAAGGTGGCCAGCGCCGGTGCGTAGAACTGCGCCGTCGTGACCTCGCCGATGCCCGCGACGTCGATGGTCCCCTCGCCCCCGAAGATCAGGTTGAACAGCACGAGGAACATGAGCGGGAGCACCAGCGTGAAGAACGCCGCCAGCGGGGTGCGCCAGAACAGCAGGTTCTGGTAGCGGGTCTGGGCCAGCACCATCGACGGGTCCGACGGCCACCGGGCCTCAGTGGTCATCGGTCAGCTCCAGGTACACGTCCTCCAGCGTGGGCCGCTCGACGGTGAGGCCGGCCAGCTCGGTCGACCGGTCGAGCGACCACGACGTGAGGCGGTGGAGCACCTCGGTGGGCCGGTCGGTGACGACCTGCACCCGCCGGCCCGTGACGACCGGCGGGCTGGTCAGGTCCGGCAGGTCGGCGGCGTCCACACCACCGGGCAGGCCGAAGGAGATCACCGAGCGCTCGGCGTGGCGCCCGATGGTGTCGGGGGTGCCCTCGGCCACGATCCGCCCCCGGGCGATGACGGCCAGCCGGTCGGCGAGGTGTCGGGCCTCGTCCATGTAGTGGGTGGTGAGGACGACGGTCGTGCCGCCAGCGCGCATGCGGTCGATCAGCTCCCACGCCCCGCGCCGGGCCGACGGGTCGAACCCGGTGGTCGGCTCGTCGAGGAAGAGCAGCTCGGGCTGGCCGATCAGGCCGAGGGCGAGGTCGAGACGGCGCTGCTGGCCGCCGGACAGGGTGCGAACCCGGGCGTCGGCCTTCTCGCCCAGGCCGACGAGCTCGATCGTCTCGTCGATGTCGCGCCGGCGGCGATAGGGCCGGCGGTAGACGGCGAGCACCTCCCGCACCGTCAGCTCGGGCTCGACGCCGGTCTCCTGGAGCACGATGCCGATGCGGTCACGCAGCTCGCGACCCGCCGACCCCGGGTCGAGACCGAGCACGCTCACCCCGCCGCTGGTGCGGCTGCGGTGACCCTCCAGGATCTCGATCGTGGTCGACTTGCCGGCGCCGTTCGGTCCGAGCAACGCGAACACCTCGCACGGGTGGACCTCGAGCGTCACACCGTCGACGGCCCGCTGGTCGCCGTACACCTTGACGAGCTCGTCGACGACCACGGCCCCCGCCACGAGGCCGCACCGTAACAGCCGGCCCCGTGGAGGCGGCCGGCTGTCACGGCCCAGCGACTACGTCTGGCTCACCACGGGCTCACGGGCCCAGAAGCGCAGGTCACGACAGGCCTCCACGAACGCCTGGGCCGACTTGCCGTTGCCGTTCACGCTGACGTAGCCCTCGTCGCGGTCGGTGTCGCTCATGCCGGCCGCCTCGAACAGCGTGGTGGCGTGGTCGTTGAAGGCCACGAACTTGCAGTGGGCGTGGGCGTCGGTCACGAAGTCCTTGGCCGTGGCCTCGTCGGCGAGCATGGCCGCCCCGTCGGCGGTCGGCAGCACGGCCACCGCGTCGAACAGCACCGACGGGCCGCCGTCGACCTTCTCGTCGATGGTCAGCTCGTTGCCGGCGCTGTCGCTGATCCCGAAGACGGTCGGGGCCACGAGCTGCAGCTGGGCGCCCTCGGCCTCCAGGGCCTCCCGCAGCGTCGAGAGGGCCTCGGCGTCGACCCCGTCGGTCACCAGCGCACCGACCACCCGGCCGGAGAACGTGCCGGCGGGGTTGCCGACGATGCTCAGGGCGGGCGACTCGGCCAGGTCGACCGGCTCGGCCGCCGGAGGCAGCCGGTCGGGCAGCTCGGTGAGCCCCAGGCCGTCGGCCACCTCGGTGGCCAGCTCCAGGTCGACGTTCACGAGCGACGCCACCATCCGCAACCGGATGGCCGGCGTCTCCACCTTGGACAGCTCGAAGGCGAGCGCATCGGCCATGTGCTTGCGCTCGATCGGCGTCTGGCTGCGGTAGAACTGCCGGGCCTGGCTGTAGTGGTCGGCGAACGACTCGGGACGGATGCGGCGCTTGTCGCCCGTCTCCGACGCCGCCTGCGGGGCGAACGTCCGGTAGCCCCGCTCGGGATCCTCCCTCGGCCCGCCCTGCTCGCCCCACGAGTTCGGCTCGTAGTTGGCCCGGCCGACCGGGTTCGACATGGCCATGTGCCCGTCCTGTTGGAAGTGGGCCACCGGGCAACGGGGGGCGTTCACGGGTAGGTACGTGAAGTTCGGCGATCCCAGCCGCTTGAGCTGCGTGTCGAGGTAGGAGAAGTTGCGCCCCTGCAGCAGCGGGTCGTTGGTGAAGTCGACGCCCGGCACCACGTTCTGGGTGCAGAAGGCGACCTGCTCGGTCTCGGCGAAGAAGTTGTCGACCGTCTTGTCGAGGACCATCCGGCCGATGGGCCGTACCGGGACCTCCTCCTCGGGGACGATCTTGGTGGCGTCGAGGATGTCGAAGTCGAACTGGTCGGCGAACTCGTCGTCGAAGACCTGCACGCCGAGCTCCCACTCCGGGAAGTCGCCCGACTCGATGGCGTTCCACAGGTCGCGCCGGTGGAAGTCGGGATCGGCGCCGTTGATCTTCACCGCCTCGTTCCACATCACCGACTGCATCCCGAGCTTGGGCTTCCAGTGGAACTTCACGTAGCTCGACTCACCGTTCGCGTTGACGAGGCGGAAGGTGTGGACGCCGAAGCCCTCCATGAACCGGAAACCCCGGGGAATGGCCCGGTCGGACATGATCCACATGATCATGTGCATCGATTCCGGCATGAGTGATGCGAAATCCCAGAAGTTGTCATGGGCGGTCTGGGCCTGGGGCCAGCCCCGATCCGGTTCGGGCTTGGCCGAGTGGATCAGGTCGGGGAACTTGATGGCGTCCTGGATGAAGAACACCGGAATGTTGTTGCCGACCAGATCCCAGTTGCCCTCGTTCGTGTAGAACTTGACGGCGAAGCCGCGGACGTCACGGGCGAGGTCGGCCGAGCCCTTGTTGCCGGCCACGGTCGAGAACCGCACGAACACCTCGGTGCGCTCCCCGCCCCGCTGGAACAGATCGGCCCTGGTCAGCTCGGGGATCGGCTCGTAGGTCTCGAAGAAGCCCTTGGCGCCGAAGCCGCGGGCGTGCACGACCCGCTCGGGGATGCGCTCGTGGTCGAAGTGGAAGATCTTCTCGCGCATGGCGAAGTCTTCGAGCAGCTGCGGCCCCCGCTCCCCCGAGGTGAGGGTGTTCTGGTCGTCGGAGACCGGAATGCCCTGCTGGGTGGTCAGCGTGTCGACGCCGTCGCCGGCCACCTGACGGGTCTCGCCGCCCGAGCCCCGCTTCGTGTCGACGTCGCCGTAGGTCACGTCCTCCTGTGGGGGCGGGGACCCGGCTCCGCCCGTGGTGTCGTCGTTGCCCTGCTTCGCCATGTTGCGCCTCCTCGACGTCGAGGCCGGGGTACTACCCGCCGGCCTGGTTCGAGACACCGGCTGCCGTCAGCCGTCGATGCCAGTGGGGTGATGGTCGCGCAGGATGGTGCGGGCCTGCTGGATCACGTCGGCGGGCCCGGCCACCTCGAGCCAGTCTCGGCCGTCCGGCTCGCCGCCCTCGGCGTCGAGCGTCTCGGGGTTGGTCGGGAGGCGCACGGCCACGCCGTAGAAGGCACCCAGGAAGAACCCGAACCCGGCACCGCCGATGACCGAGGCCAGCACCGCCCCGCCCTCGGCGTCGACGACGAGGCTGATGGCCAGCCCGATCAGGCCCCCGATCACGGCCGCCGCCACTGCGCCCACGGCCGAGCGCGTCCCCGTCTTCTTCGTGACCCCCCGGTCGATGGCCGGCTGCGCCTCGCGCGGGTCGGCGTGCGACAGGCGGATGTACGAGCCGTCGATCCCGTGCCGCTCCAGGTCGAGGGCCGCCTCCTGGACCGCTTCCTCGGAGGCGAACCTCGCGCGCACCCTGCCGCCTGCTTGATCTGCCAACGCCTCGCTCCTCGATCGGGTCCCGCCCGACCTACCCACGATGGCGGCGTGCCAGACTCCGACGGTGGCCGACGCACCGCCCGAGTTCGGGGTGTCGATGCCGACCGTCGACGACATCGCCGGGTTCGCCCGCCGCCACGAGGAGCTGGGCTACGACTACCTGACGGCGGGTGAGCACCTCTTCTTCCACGTGCCCATCGGCAACGCGTTCGTGGCGCTGTCGGTGGCGGCGGGGGCCACCGAGCGGATCCGTCTCATGAGCACGATCACGCTGCTGCCGCTCTACCCGGCCGTCCTGGCGGCCAAGCTGGCGGCCACGCTCGACGTGGCCTCCGGCGGCCGGCTCCACCTCGGCGTCGGCGTCGGCGGTGAGTACGAGCCGGAGTTCGTCGCCGCGGGGGTGCCCGTGGCCGAGCGGGGCGCCCGGACCGACGAGGCCCTGGAGGTGATGCGCCGCCTCTTCACCGAGGACGACGTCCGCTTCGAGGGTCGCTTCACCACGCTCCCCGCCGCCGGCGTCACGCTGGCGCCGAAGCCGGTGCAGCGCCCCGGCCCTCCCGTCTGGGTGGCCGGTCGGACCGGGGCGGCCATGCGACGGGCGGCACGGTACGGCGACGGCTGGCTGCCGTACATGTTCACGCCCGAGATGCTGTCCGACAGCCTGACCCGCATCGCCGAGCTCCGGGAGCAGGAGGGACGGGCCGACCCGGTGCGGGCGGGGCTGTTCGTGTTCTTCGCCGTGCACCCCGACCACGACACCGCCGTCGACCTGGCCGTCGAGCGGCTCTCCCGCCAGTACCAGCAGGACTTCTCGAAGCTGGCCGGTCGCTACGCCGTGGCCGGCGACCCCGACGCCTGCATCGCCCGGCTGCGCTCCTACGTCGACGCCGGCGCACGGACCATCGTGCTGGCCTCGGCCTGCCCCTCCTCCTACGTCGAGGAGAACCACCGCCTCATGGCCGACGCGGTCCTCCCGGCGCTGCGCTCCGGGGCGACCTGACACAAGCACGCGTTGCTATAGCAACGCGTGCTTGTGTCAGTTCCCGGTCCGGTCGGGGCCGACGCCGTCGACGGAGGGGGGGCGGGGGAGACCGGCGATCACCGAGTTGACGACGCCGCCGTCGACGACGACGAGTGCGCCGCTGACGTAGGAGGCCCGGTCGGACACGAGGAACATCACGGCGTCGGCGACGTCCTCGCTGCGACCCAGTCGGCCGAGGGGCACCCGCTCGGCCCGTAGGGCCCGGAACCGCTCGTCGGCGAAGATCTCGGCCGACATGCCCCCGTCGATCAGGCCGGGGGCGACGCCGTTGACCCTGACACCGCTCGGCCCCCACTCCAGCGCCATCTGCTGGGTCAGGAGCGAGACACCGGCCTTGGCGGCGGCGTAGGCGCCCGAGTACGGGCCCGGCGAGATGCCGTTGATGGACGTGATGTTGACGATCGCCCCCGAACCCCGCGCCATCATCCGGGTGGCGACGGCCCGTCCGGCCACGAACGTGCCGGTGAGGTTGACGTCGACAACGGTACGCCAGTCGTCGACGGTGAGGTCGGCCAGCGGGCCGAAGCGGACGATGCCGGCGTTGTTGACGAACGCGTCGGGAACGGCTCCGAAGGTGTCCAGGGCCCGCTCGACGTCGGCCTCGACCGTGACCGAGCCGGTCAGGGCGACGGCGTCCGGCAGCGACGACGCCACCTCCGACGCCCCGTCACCGTCGAGGTCGAGGACCCCGACCCGGTATCCCTCCGCCGCCGCCGCCCGGGCGATGGCGGCCCCGATGCCGCCGGCGGCCCCGGTGACGACGATGCTGCCGGGCACCCTCTACACGTCCACGAGCGTGCCGTCGTCGGCGACGAGCTGGATGGCCCGGCTCGGGCAGTTGCGGGCCACCCGCACCTTGACCTCGTCGGAGAGCCGGTCGGCGGCGGGGGTGGCCACGGCCAGCTCGTCGTCGTCGAAGGCGAACGCCTCGGGGTGGTCGGCCACGCAGCGCCCGGCGCTCATGCACTCGTCCGTCTCGATCCGCACCCGCAGCGCCATGCCTCCTCCCCGTGCCTCCTCCCCGTGCCACCGCCCCCGTGTCCCGCCCCCCGGCCGGCGAGAGGGTCCTACGCTAGTCAGATGACCGACCTGCTGTTGCGGGGCGGCACCGTCGTCGACGGCACCGGTGCGCCCTCCCGACCCCACACCGACGTGCTGCTCAGCGGGGGTCGCATCGCATCCGTCGGCCCGGCCGGCGAGGTCCCTCCCGACGCCACCGTCGTCGACGCCAGCGGTGCCACCGTCATGCCGGGCCTGATCGACTGCCACGTCCACTCCACGTTCGACGACGTGCAGTCCAACGACGAGCTGTTCTTCCACCGGGAGCCGACGCTCACCGCGCTCGTCGCCGCCCGGAACCTCCAGAAGCTGCTGCGGGCCGGTGTCACCTCCTTCGTCGACCCCGACACGCTGCACGCCATGGGCCCATCGCTGCGCGACGCCGTCGAGGCCGGCGTCGTCGAGGGCCCCCGCATGCGCACCGGCGTGCAGGCGCTCCTCACCGCCGTGGGCGGCACCGCCGGCCGCCTCATCCCCGACGACGGCACCGTCGGCTACGCCCAGGTGGTCCGCTCGGTCGACGACGTCGTGCGCTGGACCCGCCGCCACGTCAAGCAGGGCGCCGACTGGATCAAGATCCACGCCACCGGCTCGATCCCGGGCCGCCCGGGGGAGCTGCTGGTCTGGAGCCGCGACGAGCTGGCCGCCGCCTGCGACACGGCTCACGAGCTGGGGGTGCCGGTGATGGCCCACTGTCGCTCGGCCGACAGCACCCTCGCCGCCGCCGAGGCGGGCGTCGACCTGATCCTGCACGCCTCGTACATGGACGAGGCCGGCCTCGACGCGGTGGTGGCGTCGGGGGCGTCGCTCTGCCCGACGTTCACGTTCCTCGCCAACCTCGCCGACCACGGCGCCAAGGTCGGCGCCACCCCGGGCATGGAGGACGTCTTCCGGGGTGAGATCGCCGCCACGGCCAAGATGATGCGCACGGCCTACGACGCCGGCGTCCGCCTGCTGTGCGGGTCCGAGAGCGGGTTCGCCCTCACCCCCTACGGCCACTGGCACGCCCGCGAGATGCAGCTCTTCGTCGAGGAGCTGGGCCTGTCCGAGCTGGAGGCCATCACCACCGCCACCCGCAACGGGGCGTGGGCCATGCGCATGGAGGACGAGCTCGGCACGGTCGAACCGGGCCGCCTCGCCGACGTGCTCGTCGTCGACGGCGACCCCACCACCGACATCACCGTGCTCGGCGACCGCTCGAAGCTGCGGGAGGTCATCAGCCGGGGCGAGCGGGTCGATCTCGACCGGCCGTGGCCGACCCACGCGCCGCTGCCCGGCTGGAAGGTGGGCAACTGGGCCGCGGAGCCCCTCACCTGGGAGCGGGCCCACCGGTGACGGCCACCGCAGCCGACGTGATCGAGCTGCGGACGTGGGCGCAGGTGCGCGACGCCTTCCGGGCCAAGGATCTCCGCCAGGCCGGCTACGACGAGGGCGCCGTCGTCATGGCGGACTGCCTCCTCGACCTGCACGGGACCGAGCACCGGGAGCGCCGTCGCCTGGAGAACCGGTTGTTCCGGCGCGAGACGTTCGCCCGCTGGGAGCACGAGGTGCTGGGCGCCACGGTGCGATCGACCCTGGCCCCCGACGTCGCCGCCGGCCGGGGTGACCTCGTGCGGATCGGCTACCGCCTGGCCATGAACCTCACCGCCGCCATCGCCGGGGTCGACCACGACCCGACCGACGCCGAGTCCACCGAGCGCCTCTACGCCGTCGTGCGGACGTTCAGCGAGGGCGCCACCCTCGTCCACTCGACCCGTGACAAGGAGGAGGTGCGGGCCGAGGTGCGCGACGCCATGGCCCGCTTCGAGCGCGAGCTGTTCCTGCCGTCGGCCGAGCGTCGCCGGGCGGTGCTGGCCGACCTCGACGCCGGCACCGTCGCCGAGGACGACGTCCCCCGAGACGTCCTGACCACGCTGCTGCGCGACGAGGATCGCCTCGGCCTCGCCGACGACGTGGTGCTGCGGGAGATCTGCTTCTACCTCCAGGCCGGGGCCCACTCGACGGCCAACGCCTTCACCCACACCGTCGACGAGCTGCTGGGGTGGTGCGAGCACCGTCCCGAGGGGCGGGAGCGGGCCTGGCGTGACCTCGCGCTGGTGCAGCGCTGCGTGCACGAGTCGCTGCGGCTGCACCCGGCCAGCCCGGTGGCGACCCGCCGACCGCTGTCCGACGTGGAGCTGTCCGACGGCACCTTCCTGCCGCGGGGCTCCCGGGTCGTGCTCGACCTGGAGGCGGCCAACCGCGACCCCGACGTGTTCGGCCCCGACGCCGGCACCTTCGATCCCGACCGCCGCGTGCCCGAGGGGGTGGCGCCCTGGGGGACGAGCTTCGGGGCGGGGACCCACGCCTGCATCGGGGCCGAGCTCGACGGGGGGCTGGAGCAGGCCGGGGGGACGCCGCGGCCCGACCACCTGTACGGAACGGTGGCGGTGATGGTGCACGCCTTCCTCGACGCCGGCGGCCGCCCCGATCCCGACGACCCGCCCCGCCTCGACCCCGCCTCCGTCCGGGCCCACTACGACCGCTACCCCGTACTGTTCGGTTGAAGAGGGGGAACATGGCCGACGTCACCGTGACGACGCCGGGTGAGGCCCGCGAGTGCTACCGGCACAAGTCGCTGCGCCAGGCGCTCTACGACGACGGTGACGTGATCATGAGCGACGTGGTCGTCAACCTCCACGGTGACGAGCACCGCCAGCGGCGGCGGCTGGAGAACCGGCTCTTCCGGCGTGACACCTTCCTCCACTACGAGCGCGACCTGTTCCCCGGCATCATCGAGGAGACGGTCGAGCCGTACCTGGCCGAGGGTTCCGTCGAGCTGGTCTCGTTCGGCCACCAGCTCATGATGAACCTGGCCGCGCTGACGGCCGGCGTCGACCGTCCCCGGGGCACCCCGGAGGAGACGTTCCACCTCTACGACCACCTGCGGACGTTCATCGAGGGCGCCACCCTCGGCTCCTACACCGGCGACAAGGACGCCAAGCGGGCCGAGGTGCAGGCCCAGCTGGAGGCGTTCGACGACGAGCTGCTGGGCCCGAGCATCGCCCGCCGCCGGGCGCTGCTCGACCAGGTCGAGGCCGGACAGATCGGCGACGACGAGCTGCCCCGCGACGTCCTGACCGTGCTGCTGGCCAACGTCGACGCCATCGACCTCCCCCACGAGGCCATCCGCCGGGAGATCGCCTTCTACCTCCTGGCCGGGGCCCACACGTCGGCCACCGCCTTCATCCGCTGCCTGCACCACCTGTTCGGCTGGCTCGACCGCCACCCCGACGACGCCGAGCGGGTCCGCCACGACCGGGTCTTCGTGCAGCGGGCCACCCACGAGACCATCCGGCTCCAGCCGTCGTCGCCCACCGGCATGCGCTGGGCCCTCGACGACGTCGAGCTGTCGACGGGACGCTCCATCGCCGCCGGCGACCGGGTCATCATCGACCTGCTCGCCGTCAACCGCGACGTCGACACGTTCGGGCCCGACGCCGACCGGTTCGACCCCGACCGCACCGTCCCCGACGGCGTGGCGCCCTGGGGCCTCAGCTTCGGGCTCGGCATGCACGCCTGCATCGGCCAGGACCTCGCCGGCGGTCTCGTCCTCGAGCCGGGCGAGGACGTGGAGGGGCACCTGTCCGGTCTCGTGCCGGTGGCCGTGCAGACGATGTTCGACCACGGCTGCCGGCCCGACCCCGGGCACCCGCCCGTCATGGACGACTCCACCACCCGGCCGTACTTCGGCAGCTACCCGGCCCTGTTCACGGGCTGAGCGTCGACCGGGGAGACGCCCCTCCCGTCACGAGGCGCTCGCAGACCGCCCCGTCCCCTGGGCCATGGGTGCGTCCGCCTTGCGGAACCGGAGGTGCAGCCTCAGCGTGCCGAGCATGATCCCCGGCTGGTGCAGCCAGTCGTTGTCGGGGCCGTACCCGATCGACTCCAGCCGATCGAGCAGCACGCCCCAGGCGATCTGCTGCTCCAGCCGGGAGAGGGTGGCGCCCGGGCACACCCGTGGCCCGGCGGAGAAGGTCACGTGGCGGGTGAGCGACGGCCGGTCGAGGTCGAGCTCGAACGGGCAGTCGAACTCCTCCCCGTCGACGTTGGCGGCCCCGAAGCGCAGGTGCAGGAGCGACCCGGCCGGCACCTCGACGCCGTGGAACACCTCGTCGTGGGCGGTCATCCTGGTCGAGAGGCCGTGCGTGGGCGAGCGCATCCGCATCGCCTCCTCGGTGAACGCCCGCAGCTTCGACCGGTCGCCGCGCAACTGCTCGAACAGACCGGGGTGCTCGCACACCAGCTGAGCCTGCTCCTCCAGCGCGTACTGCGTCGTCTCGAGTCCACCGAGGATCATGGCGTGGACGATCCCGGCGATCTCGATGTCGGTCAGCTTCCGGTCCAGCGCGTCGTAGTGGACGTCGCAGAGGAAGCTGACCATGTCGTCCTGCGGGTCGGCCCGCTTGGCCGTGACGTGCTCGTAGATGTAGTCCTGGAAGCCGTCGAGGCGGGCCAGCATGTCCTCGGTCTGCTCCGGGGTGAGCTCGTGCCTGAGCCCGTGCCCGTGGACGAAGGGGGTGACGGCGGCATCGCCCCAGGCGGCGAGCTGCGGGATGTCGTCGTGGGGGAACCCGAGGATGCTCGCCATGACGTGCTGGGGCAGCGGGCGCGCGAACCGGCTGATGAACTCGACCTCGCCGTCGTCGATCCACCGGTCGAGCAGGTCGTCGGCGTGCTGCGTGATCATGTCGCGGTGGCGGAGCGCGCCGGGCCCGACCCACGGGTCGGTGAGCGCCCGTCGGTGCTGGAAGTAGAGCTCCTGGGTCGGGCGCAGCGACAGCATCGACGCCTGCATCAGGTTGTGGTGGGTGGCGTAGGCCTCCTCCGGGGTGAGCCCCTGCTCGGCGAGCTGACCGAGCCGCTTCGTCGTCAGGCTGTGGAACCGCTCCGGATCCTTGACCACGGCGGTGACGTCGGCGTGCGTCGTGAGCACGAAGGCGTCGGTCCCCGGGGTGAGGCCACCGCCCTCGATGCGCAGGACCGGGGCGTCGCGGTGGAGGATCTCGTACGCCTCGTACCAGTGCTCCTGGGCGCCGTCGCCGAAGAGGTCGACGTCGTCGAGGCCCACGGGACAGGCCATCGGGCTGAGGTCGTGGTTGACGTGCCTCGGATACGACGCCATGGGCCTGCCTCCCGCCGTTCGGCTTCGACGAACGCGAATCTCGGATCAGCCCGCAGACTACGGCGGAGACGTCGACCGGATCCGACCGTCCGACCCCGGGCGTGGCCCGGACGGGCCCAGCCGCTCCAGCTCGTCGGCCAGGCCGGTGTCGGTGTCGGTCGCCTCGGTCCCGCCCGGCCGAATACCATGCGGCCGCCGACCGGGGCGGCGGGTGCGCCGGGTCACCCGGGGAGGACGCCGTGGCCGAGCGGCCCGTTCGTCTGCACGAGGAGGGCCCCATGACCGGCAACGCCGACCACCGGTCGCTCGGCAGCGACGTACTCCGGTCGGGCGAGATCGCCGCCGTCTCGCACGAGTTCGCCGAGGGGTACGCCCGCATCCGGGAGGTCACCGACACCGACGGGGCCTGCCCGGCGTGGGCCAAGGCGCTGTACATGGGCTGCGCCGCCGCCGTCCGGGGCCAGCACGGGCTGATGCGGCGCGAGATCGACCGGTCCCGTGATCTCGGACTGGCGCTCGATGACGCCCGCGGCGCAGCGCTGGTCGTGCTGATCAGCCGCGGCGAGGGGTGTACGCCGCGCTGGCCAGGGCCATCGACGACATCTACGGCGAGGAGGTGGGCGAGCCCGCCACCCCGTCGCCGGCGCTGGAACTCGACCGGCAGGGCTGCCTCGACCACTTCGAGGACTACTTCGGCCTCGTGCCGGACTACGTCGAGCTGATGGCCGACGAGGCCCCCCGGGCGTTGGAGGGATACGTGCTCATGCGCCGGTGGTCCCTCGCCGGGAACGTCCTGGCCGCCCGCCACGTGGAGCTGCTCCTGTGCACGGTCAACGCAGCGGAGTTCGCGTCCCGGTTCGTGAGCGTGCACGCCGTCGCCGCCCGCACGGCCGGCGCCTCCGAGGCCGAGCTGGTGGAGGCCGTGCTGTGCGCCGTCCCCGTCTCGGGCGTGGCCGCCTGGCTGCCGGGGGCCGACGGGATCATGATGAGCCGGTCGGAGCGGTGATCGGTGCTGCGGTGGCGGGGCCGGGGCCGTCGTGACCCGGCCGATCGAGGGTCGGTCGATCCTGATCACCGGCGGGGGTTCGGGCATCGGCGCCGGCGCCGCCGAGCACCTCGTCGGCCTGGGAGCGCTCGTCACCGTCGTCGGCCGACGGGCCGGAGCGGTCGAGGTGGTGGCCGAACGGCTGGGGGACCGCTGCCTCCCCGTCGCCGCCGACGTCACGGTGGCGGCCGACCGGGCTCGGATGGTCGAGGCCGCCGTGGACCACGGCGGTGGGCTGGAGGCGGTGATCAACAACGCCGGCAACATGTACCGGGCGCCCGTCGACCAGCTCGACGAGGCCGAGCTGCTGGGCCTGTTCCACACCAACGTGGTCGGCGCCATGCTGCTCGTGGGCCTCGCCCGCCCCCACCTCGCCGCGAGCTGCGGGTCCGTCGTGTTCGTCGGGTCGGTGCACACGAAGCGGGCGTTCCCCGGCGTGGCCGCCTACGCGGCCACCAAGGGGGCCGTCGAGACGCTGACGGCCGTGCTGGCCGCAGAGCTCGGTCCCGACCAGATCCGGGTCAACTGCGTGCGGCCGGGGGCGGTACCGACCGAGATCAACGTGCGGGCCGGCCTCGCCACCCCCGAGGAGTCCGTCGCCCGCCTGGAGGGCCTCGGCCCCGCCCACGCCCTCGGTCGCATCGGCACGCCCCGCCACGTGGCCGAGGCCTTCGAGTACCTGATCCGGGCCGACTGGACGACCGGCACCGTCCTCACCGTCGACGGCGGCCTGAGCCTCGGGGTCACCCGGCTCTGAGGCAGGCCACGGCCCGGGGGGCCCGCCGTTCCAGCCGGAGGAGCCGCACGGCGTTGGCGTTCAGGGCGTCGGCCCGGTCGCCGAGGTGAGCAGCGGTGCCCCGGTCCCAGCCGCCGAAGTTGGTGCCGAACACGAGCCGGTCCCAGCCGAGCTGGCCAGCGGCGAAGTCCAGCTCGGACTCACCCACCACGTGGCAGTCGAACCACAGGCGCCCCAGTGCGGCGTCGAACGCCCCCGGCTCACGGATCCACTCCGGGACCGACGGGCGCCGCTCGGCCAGCGTCCGCAGCTTGGCCACGTGCATCGGCGTCGACCCTCCGGCGTGGGAGAGGCACAGGTCGAGCCGGGGGTGGCGGCGGGTGACGCCGCCGAACACCAGCATGGCCACCGACACCAACTCCTCGTAGGAGAACTCGACCACCAGGTCGAGGTCGAAGCGCCGCATGCGGTCGTCGCGCCGGGGTCCGTCGAGGCCGGAGGGGGCGGGGTGCAGGAAGCACGGCACGTCGAGCTCCACGCAGGCCGACCACAGCCCGTCGAGGTCCGGATGGTCGAGGTGCACGCCGAAGTCGGTACCGATGTAGGGCCCCAGCAGGCCGAGATCGGTGACGCTGCGCTCCAGCTCGGCCACCGCCGCGTCCCGGTCCTGCATCGGCAGGGCGGCGAACCCCACGAACCGCTCGGGATGGGCCCGGACGACCTCGGCCAGCTCGTCGTTGTGGCGGCGGCAGAACGCCACGGCGTCAGCGGCCGGGATCCAGTGGAGGTAGGTCAGCGGGTTCGGCGACAGGGCCTGCACCCCGACGCCGGCCTCGTCCATGGCCGCCAGCCTCAGATCGGGATCCATGAACAGCGAGCCCCGGTAGGGCACGCCGTGCAGCGTCCAGTCGCCCACCCGGAACCAGGGACGCCCGTCGGGGTCGGCGCCGATCTCGGGTCCGCACGCCGGCCCGGCCGCGCCCATGGTGGCCTCGAGGACGACGTGGGCGTGCACGTCGACCAGCCCGGGACCCCCCACGGCCGGCGAACGTAACATGGGCCCCGGCGGCGCGATCATCGGACGTGGCGTCGGACCCGTCAGCGGAACGCGGTGCGGGCGGGGCCCGGCGGGCGACCGTCGTCCTGGTACTCGCCGACACCCACGTCACCGCAGCCCGCCTCGACCGGATGCCGGGGGCCGTGCTCGACGCCGCCGCCTCGGCCGACGCCATCGTCCACGCCGGCGACGTGGTCGAGCGGGCCGTGCTCGACGAGCTGGGCCGTCACGCTCCCGTCCACGCCGTGCTCGGCAACAACGACCGGACCCTGGTGGGCGAGCTGCCGGAGCGGACAGAGGTGAAGCTGGGCGGGGTCCGGATCGGCCTCGTCCACGACAGCGGCCGGCGCGCCGGCCGCCGGGCCCGGCTGGAGCGCTGGTTCCCCGACGCCGACGTGATCATCTTCGGCCACAGCCACGAGCCCGTCGTCGACCGGTCCGCCGACGGTGGTCCGCTCCTGCTCAACCCGGGCTCACCCACCCAGCGCCGCCGCCAGCCGGCACCCACGTTCGCCGTGCTGACCATCGAGGACGGTCGGGCCGACGCCGGCCTCGTCGTGGTTCCGTCAGGGAGGTGAGGCCGCCGGCGCGGGATGATCGCAGCGAGTCCACCGAGCGGAGGGAGTGGGATTCGAACCCACGGTGACTTGCGCCACACACGCTTTCCAAGCGTGCCGATTCGGCCGCTCTCGCATCCCTCCCGGGAAGCCGTCGCCCCTCGAGGCGGCCAGGCGATCTGCGGCACACGATGGGTTCCGCTGAGGGCTGCTGCCTCCCGGCCCTGACCCGATTCACGGGCCACCGTCGCACAGGACCCGGCCGCCACGAGGGGCGACGACCAGCCCGCCATGGTACCGCCCCGGTCGGGCCGGCGCCCCCTCGGCGGCCGGTCGCCCCCGCAATAGGGTGTCGGGTGATGGCCCACCAGTCGCTCTACCGCCGGTTCCGGCCGGGGCGCTTCGCCGAGGTCGTCGGCCAGGACCACGTCGTGCGGGCCCTCCGCAACGCCGTGCGCGACGACCGGGTCGGCCACGCCTACCTCTTCTCGGGGCCCAGGGGAACGGGCAAGACCTCCTCCGCCCGCATCCTGGCCAAGGCGCTGAACTGCCCGGACGTGGCCGACGGCGAGCCCGACGGCACCTGCGACGCCTGCCTCGCCATCGACGCCGGGACCAGCCTCGACCTGGTCGAGCTCGACGCCGCCTCGCACCGGGGCATCGATGACATGCGCGATCTGGTGAACGCCGTCGCCCTCGGTACCCCCGGCCGGCGCAAGGTGTACGTCCTCGACGAGGTCCACATGCTCACGCCGGCGGCGTCGAACGCGCTGCTGAAGACGCTCGAGGAGCCGCCCGGCCACGTCGTGTTCGTGCTCGCCACGACCGACCCCCAGAAGGTCCTGGCCACCATCCGCAGCCGGACCCAACCGTTCCAGTTCCACCTCCTCGGGGCCGACCAGCTCGCCGCCCACGCCGCCGACATCCTGGAACGGGCCGACCTCGACGCCCCCGATGGAGCGGTCGAGGCGGCCGTGCGGCGGGGGACGGGGTCGGTGCGCGACACCCTCTCCGCACTGGACCAGATCGTGGCCGCCGGCATGGTGGAGGAGCGGCGCATCCCCGTCGACGAGCTGGTCGAGGCCATCGCCGGCCGCGACGCCGCCGGTGCGCTGCGGGCGGTGGCGGGGGCCATGGCCGCCGGCGTCGACCCCCGGGAGCTGGGCGAGGGGCTGACCCGTCACCTACGCGACACCTTCCTCGTCCTCATGGGAGGCGCCGCCGACGAGCTGACCGCCGAGCAAATCATGACCCTCGAGGCGCACGGCCGGCGCCTCGGCGTCGCGGCCACGGTGCGGGCCATGGAACACGTCGGCACCGCCCTCGTCGACGCCCGTCAGGCGAGTGACCCCCGGCTGGTGCTCGAGATCGCCCTCCTCAAGCTGACGGCCGAGGCCGACCGGGTCGAGCAGCTGGAGGCGCGCCTCGACCAGCTGGAACGGGTCGCCGACCTGGGCGGCGCACCCGCCGCGTCCGGCGCCACACCGCCCCCACCGCCGGCCCCCACCCCGGCGCCGGCCCCCACCCCGGCGCCGGCCCCCACCCCGGCGCCGGCCCCCACCCCGGCGCCGGCCCCCACCCCGGTGGCATCAGCCCCTCCCCCTCCTCCCGCCGCGGCTCCGGCGACTCCCGACGGGCCTCCCCCTGCTCCCGCCGCGGCTCCGCCGACCACCGACGGGTCTCCCGCTCCGACCCCCGACGGGCGTCCTGCGCCGACGGCGGCGGCGCCACCGACGGCGGACTGGCCCGACCGGGACCGCCTCACCCTCGACTGGGGGGACACCCTGCTCGAGCGGCTGCCGAAGAAGGCGCGCTCGCTGTTCAGCGCCGGGCGCTTCGTCGAGGCCCGCCCCGGCGCCGCCCGGTTCGCCCTGCCCAACGGGTTCCACATGGCCCGCTGCGCCAGCGTCCGCAAGGACGTCGAGGCCGTCCTGGCCGACCACTACGGGACGCCGGTGCGCCTCCTGCTCATGGTCGACGGCGAGGAGGAACCGCCGTGGCCCACCGACACGCCCGATCCCTCCGGTGCCGAGCCGGCGGAGGGCGGAGGTCCCGACCCCGACGAGGAGCCCGTCGACCTCGACGAGCTGGCCGACGCCCCTGCCGACGAGGACGGGCCGATCGAGCGCATCCGCCAGGCCTTCCCGGGCGCCACCGTCATCGAGGAGCGAACATGACCGACCAGGCCGACGACGGGGACGCAGCTCACGGAGACCCAGCTCCCGACGACGCGGGCCTCGACCCAGCGGACCCGATGGGGCTGGGCGGCCTGGGGGGTCTCGGCGATCTGCTGGCCCAGGCCACCGGGGCGCTGGCCGCCCAGCAGGAGGCGGCGGACACGGTTGTCGAGGGCACGGCCGGCGGCGGGATGGTGCGCATCGAGATGACCGGCGACCACGACGTGCGGTCGGTCACCATCGACCCCTCGGTCGTGGACCCCGACGAGACCGAGCTGCTGGGTGACCTGGTGCTGGCCGCGCTCCGCGACGCACGCGCCCGGGCCGACGGTCTGACGGCGGCGGCGTTCGGCGGCCTCGACCTGGGCGGGCTCGGCCTCGACCTCGGCGGCCTCGACCTCGGCGGCCTCGACCTGGGCGGGCTCGACCTGGGCGGGCTCGGCCCGGGCGGCCCCGACCGGGGCGGGTCGGGCGGCGCTGCGGATCCGGGCGGCCCGGGCGGGCCGGCGGGCTGACCCGGCCGGCGGCGCGTGTACCCCCCCTCGGTCCAGGAGCTGATCGACGAGCTCGGTCGCCTTCCCGGCATCGGCCCCAAGTCGGCCCAGCGCATCGCGTTCCACCTGTTGCGGGTCTCGCGGTTGGACGCCGACCGCCTCGCCACCACGATCGGCACGGTGCGCGACCGGGTCCGCTTCTGCGAACGGTGCGGCAACCTGGCCGAGTCCAGCGAGTGCGGGATCTGCGCCGACCCCGAGCGGACCGGTTCCATCCTGTGCGTCGTGGAGGAGCCCCGCGACGTGGTCGCCTTCGAGCGCACCGGTGAGTTCCGGGGCCGCTACCACGTGCTGGGCGGGGTCATCAGCCCGATGGACGGCGTCGGGCCCGATCAGCTCCGGGTCGGTGACCTGTTGTCACGCCTCGACGGGGAGGGGGTGGAGGAGGTCATCCTGGCCACCAACCCCAACCTGGAGGGGGAGGCCACCGCCATGTACCTGGCCCGCCTGCTGGCGCCCCTCGGCACGCACGTCACGCGACTGGCCAGCGGGCTGCCGGTCGGAGGCGATCTCGAGTACGCAGACGAGCTGACCCTGGGGCGGGCCCTCGAGGGTCGACGGCGGGTCGACCCCTGAGGGGTCGATGGTGTCCCCGAAGGGTGGCCGGGCGCGGGCGGGAGTACCGGCCACCCCCCGAGGACACGCTGGGGCCGGGGCACTGCCCCGACTCGAACGTTGCGGTTACTTTACAACCTTGACGGATCGATGACAAGACCCCTGCGAAGAATCCTGCGTCGACGCCACCAGGGGTGCCCCGCATCGGACCGGACCAAACACCGGCCCGGGTCAGGCCGGCGCGTAGCGTGCCGTCCGCCGAGGCGGTCCGCCACCCGGCCGCGACCCCCCCGCCGTCACCCACGCCCGACCGTCGTCGACCATGCCGATCAGGTGGGCGTACACGGAGGCGGCGGCGGCCCGCCACAGTCGCTTGTCGACGCCGGCGTACATGGCCGGCACCAGCTCGGCGATGGTGGCGGGGCCGCCGGCCAGCTGCGTGAGGATCTGATCCTCGCGGTCGCGCCGGTGGGCCAGGAAGGCCTCGACGTGGCGGATGGGCTCGGTGACGGGCGGACCGTGGGTCGGCCAGTACACGACGTCGTCCCGCCCGAGCAGCAGCTCCAGCGAGGCCAGGTAGTCGCCCATGTGGCCGTCGGGGGGGCCGATGACGCTCGTCGACCAGCCCATCACGTGGTCGCCGGTGAACAGGGCCCCCTCCTCGGCGAGGGCGAAGCACAGGTGGTTGGAGGTGTGACCGGGGGTGTGCAGGGCCTCGAGCGTCCACCCCGCCCCCTCGACGAGGTCGCCGTCGACCACGGCCACGTCGGGCACGAAGTCCGTGTCGGCGCCCTCCCTCAGCTCCTCGCCGGGCCGGGGCCCGTCCCCCTCCTCCCGCGGGAAGGGTCCGTCGGCGTCGGGATCGTCGAACGTGATCACGTCGTCGGGATCGTCGGCGGGCACCTCGCCGTGGGGCCCGTAGCCGTAGGAGGGGGCGTCGACGCGCTCCTGCAGCAGCCGGGCGGCGGGGCTGTGGTCGCTGTGGGTGTGGGTCACCACCAGGTGGCTGACCCGCTCGCCCGGTTCGAGGGCGGCCAGGATGGCGTCGACGTGGGCGGGGAGGGCGGGCCCCGGGTCGATCACGGCCACCTCACCCGTGCCGACCAGGTAGGTGCCGGTGCCCAGGTAGGTGAAGCGGGACGGGTTCTCGGCCACCACCCGCCGCACGAGAGGGCTGACCCGCTCGGCCCGGCCGTAGGTGACGTCGAGGTCTCGCACGAACGGGATGGACACGCCCACGATCCCTCGCTCCCCCGGGCGGCGGTGCACCGGCGCCGGACGACCGACACTACCCCGGCACCTACGCTGGCCCGACGCCGACCGAGGGGGACAGATGGCCACCGTGACCGCCGACCTGAGCGAGGGCTTCCAGGTCGAGATCCGCAGCGACGGCCACCTCGTCCTCGCCGACGAGCCGGCCGACGTGGGCGGCTCCGACACCGGGCCGTCCCCCTACGAGCTGCTGCTCGGCGCCCTCGGTGCCTGCACGGCCATCACGCTGCGGATGATCGCCGACGCCGAGGACATCGCCCTCGACCACATCTCGACCCGGTACACGTTCGACCGGGTCCACGCCAGCGACTGCCTCACCTGTGACGACGACGCCACCGGGTTCATCGACCGGGTCACCAGCCAGATCTTCCTCGACGGCGATTTCACCGACGAGCAGCGCCGCCGCCTCACCGACGTGGCGAGGCGGTGTCCCGTCCACAAGACGCTGGCCAAGGGGATCCACTTCGAGGAGGAGGTCGTGGTCGGATGAACGGCGCCGAGCTGACGCTGGCCTCGCTGGCGGCCTCGGGGGCCGAGGTCTGCTTCGCCAACCCGGGCACGACCGAGCTGGAGCTGGTCACCGCCCTCGACACGGTCGACGGGATCCGCCCCGTCCTGTGCCTGTTCGAGGGGGTGGCCACCGCCGCCGCCGACGGGTGGAGCCGCATGACGGGCCGCCCCGCCCTCACCCTCCTGCACCTCGGCCCCGGCCTGGCCAACGGGCTGGCCAACCTCCACAACGCCCGACGGGCCGGCTCCCCCGTGGTCACCGTCGTCGGCGACCACGCCACCTGGCACCTCCCCGCCGACGCTCCCCTCACCACCGACATCGGGTCCCTGGCCCGCCCCATGGCCACGTTCGTGCGGGCCGCCACCTCGGCCCGACGGGCCGGGGAGGACGCCGCCGCGGCGGTGGAGGCCGCCCTCACCCCACCCGGCGGCCCGGCCGTGCTGGTGCTCTCCCAGGACGCCGCCTGGGGCGACGCCGGCGACGCCCCGGTCGTCGCGGCCCGTCCCGTACCGGCCCGCCCCGAGGTCGCCGACGAGGCGGTGGCCGCCGCTCGTGAGGCACTGACCGGGCCCGGCCCGACCGTTCTCCTGGTGGGGGGGTCGGCCCTCGACGAGCCGGGGCTCCGGGCCGCCGGCCGGGTGGCGGCCGGGACCGGTGCCCGCCTCGTCCACGAGACCTTCGTGACCCGGATGCCCCGGGGTCGGCATCTGCCGGCCGCCGCCCGGCTCGGCTACTTCCCCGAGCAGGCCGCCGAGCAGCTCGGGGGGGCGGCGGCGGTGGTGCTCGCCGGCACCAGGGCGCCGGTCGGCTTCTTCGGGTACCCGGACGGGCGCAGCTCCCTCCTCGACACCGGCACCCGGGTGGTCGAGCTCGGTGGCCCCGGCCACGATGTCGGGCCCGCCCTCGCCGCCCTCGCCGACCAGCTCGGCACCGACCCGGCCCCCGTCCCCCCACCGGATCCGCCGACCCGCCCGACCGGTGCCCTCACGCCGTCCACCCTGGCCGCCGCGCTGGCCGTGACACTGCCCGAGGGCGCCGTCCTCGTCGACGAGGGCATCTCGTCGTCGGGACCCTGGACCGAGGCGAGCGCCGGCGCCGCACCCCACGACCACCTGGCCCTCACCGGGGGCGCCATCGGCTGGGGCCTGCCGGCCGCCGTCGGCGCCGCCGTGGCCTGCCCCGACCGGCCCGTGATCGCCCTGCAGGCCGATGGCTCCGGCGCCTACACCGCCCAGGCGCTGTGGACCATGGCCCGGGAGGCGCTCGACGTGACCGCCGTCGTACTGAACAACGCCGCCTACCGCATCCTCCGCATCGAGGTGGCCCGGGCCGGGGGCGGAGAACCGGGGGCGGCGACCGCCGGCCTGACCGGACTCGACCGTCCCGTCCTCGACTGGGTGTCGCTGGCCGGCGGCTACGGCGTGCCCGGCCGGCGGGTCACGACCGCCGACGAGCTGCTCGACGCGCTCGACGCCGCCCTGGGCGAGCCCGGCCCCCACCTGGTCGAGGCGATGCTGTAGGGCGATCGTAGGCTCGGCCCATGCGCACCGGCGTCTTCTACTTCGGCGGGGTGGAGATGGCCGACGCCGGGGCCGGGCCGCCGGCTCCGACCGACCGGCGCTACGGCCAGCGGGAGATGTGGGCCGCCGTCGAGCGACTGCTCGCCACCGGGGTGCGCTGTGACCGCCTCGGCTACGACAGCTTCTGGCTGACCGAGCACCACTTCCAGTACGAGGGCTACGAGGTCTGCCCCAACGGGCTGCTGTTCGGTGCCATCCTGGCCGAGCGCACCGAGCGGGTGCGCATCGGCACCATGTTCAACATCGTCGGGCAGTGGCACCCGCTGCGCCTGGCCGAGGACTTCGCCGTCCTGCACAACGTCTCCGGTGGCCGGGGCATCCTCGGCGTCGGCCGGGGCACCGTCCCCCGGGAGGCGGAGGCGCTCGGCACCCGCATCGGCAGCTTCGACAACCCCGACGCCGTCGACGCCGACACCCACAACCGTCGCCAGTTCGCCGAGGCCATGGACGTCGTGCGCCTCGCGCTCGACCAGGAGCGGTTCAGCTACCACGGCGACATCTACGAGTTCCCGCCGCCGGGCATCCCCGACCGGGGCGGGTTCGTCGAGGAGTTGACCCTCGTCCCCCGCCCGCTGCACCCCTATGAGATCTGGCAGGCGGTCACGTCGCCGCCCACGCTGGAGGCCGTGCCCCGTCAGGGTTTCGGGGCGGTGTTCTGGAACCAGCACTTCTCGTTCATCAAACGCTTCTGGGACCGCTACGGCGAGATCCACGCCGAGACCCACGACGACGAGCTGGGCCCGGGCGAGCGCCGGATGTTGGTGCTGTCGGTGCGGGTGGGTGACACCCGGGAGGAGGCCGTCGAGGCGGTGCGCCCCGGTCACGACGAGTTCTGGAAGTTTCTCGGGCCCTACGGCTGGAGCCGGGGCTACATGGGCGAGGGCGGCCGCCCGGCGCCCCCGGGGCTCGTCCCGACGCTCGACCAGTCCCTCGAGAACCGAACCTGGGTGGTCGGCACCCCCGAGGACGTGGCCGAGGGCATCGCCTTCTACCGGGACCTGCTGGGGGGTCTGGAGAACCTGACCATCTTCCCCAACATGCCCGGCGACGCCTACGACGACTCCGACGAGCAGCTCGACCGCTTCGCCGAGCAGGTCCTCCCCCTCCTGTAGCGGGACGGACGCGCCGCGACGAGGCCGGACACGACCGGGTCGGTGGCGACGCCCTGACAAGCTGACGGCCGTGGTGCACGTCGGTCTGCTGTTGTTCGGGCTGCTCGTGCTGGGGTGGGCGCTCACGGCCGGCCGCATGGGCCCGACGCCGCTGACCGGTCCGATGGTGTTCACCGCCGCCGGCCTCCTGCTCGGTCCGGAAGCGCTCGACCTCGTCGACCTGGGCGTGGACGACGAGATGGTCCGGGTGCTGGCCGAGGCCACCCTGACGCTCGTCCTGTTCACCGACGCCGCCCGGATCGACTGCGGCCGCCTCCGCCGGGAGCACGCCATCCCGGTCCGGCTCCTCGTCGTCGGGTTCCCCCTCGTCGTCATCCTCGGCACGGCCGCAGCCCTGCCGCTCTTCGGCGGTCTCGGACTGGCGGGGGCCGTCCTGCTGGCGGCCGTGCTCGCCCCCACCGACGCCGCCCTCGGTCAGGCCGTGCTGACCGACCGTTCGGTACCGGTGCGCATCCGCCAGGCCCTCAACGTCGAGAGCGGCCTCAACGACGGTCTGGCCCTGCCCCTCGTGACGCTCGGCGTGGCCCTCGCCTCGGAGGAGGCGGAGTCGCGCTCGGTCGAGTTCTGGGCCCTCTTCGTCGTGCGGCAGGTGGGGCTCGGGCTGGCGGTGGGGGTGGTCGTGGGTCTGATCGGGGGCCGCCTGGTGCAGGCGGCGACCGGGTCGGGCTGGACCGGGGGGATGGTCGGCCGGCTGGCCGTCGTCGCCCTGGCCGTGGTCGCGTTCGCCGGGGCGGAGGCGGCCACCGGCAACGGGTTCGTGGCCGCGTTCGTGGCGGGGCTGACCCTGGGGACGATGGGCCACGACGTCGACCTCACCGCCTTCACCGAGCTGGAGGGCCAGCTGCTCGGCCTCCTCACGTTCTTCGTCTTCGGGGCCGTGCTCGTCAGCCGGGCCCTGCCCGATCTCGACTGGCGCATCGCCGTCTACACGGTGGCCAGCCTCACAGTGGTCAGGGGCGTGGCCGTGGCCGCCTCGCTCGTCGGCACCGGCGTCCGGCCCCGGACGGTCGCGTTCCTGGGGTGGTTCGGCCCACGGGGGCTGGCCTCGGTCCTGTTCGTCACCCTGGTGCTGGAGGACGGGGGCCTGGCCGGCGCCGATCGGATCGCCAGCGCGGCGGCCTGGGTCATCCTCGTCTCGGTGGTGGCCCACGGCGCCACGGCGGGGTGGTTGTCGCGCCGCTACGGACGCTGGGCGGAGCGGGCCCACGCCGACGACCGCCCCTGCCCGGAGACGGAGGACATGGCCGACGACGCCATGCAGCCGGTGTGCCCGTCGATGGAGCATCCCGACCGGGACGAAGCCCCCTCGACCGGGTGACCGGGAGCGGCGCCACGCCCCGGCGTACGGGCGAACCTGACGCCTGACCCTCAGCCCACGGGACCGAGCATGGCCCGGAGGTCGCCGATCTCGGCCGTCCACCGGACGAGCAGGCCGTCGACGTCGTCGAACCTCACCCCCACCCGGGCGGCCTCGGACTCGAAGCGGGCCAGGGTCTGGCCGGTCCCGGCGGCGCGCTCGTGGGCGGACCGGGCCAGCAGGTCACCGAGACGGGTCGTCGTGGCCAGGAGGTCGGCGCCGGGATCGACGGGCCGGTGGTGCTCGCGCACCGCCCCGACCAGCCCGGCGGGCAGGCCCCAGTGGGCCAGGGCGGCGGCGCCGACGTCGGCGTGCGACATGCCGTAGAGCTCGACCTCGGCCTCCACCCTCGGGACGCCCTCGCCGAGATCGGCCAGCAACCGGCGGTAGTGGCGGGGATCGAACCGGAAGAGCAGCGCCTCACCGATGTCGTGCAGCAGGCCGGCCGAGAACGCCTCCCCCCGGCTCACCCCCAGCCGCATGGAGATCAGCGACGCCCCCGCCGCCACCCCGAGGGCGTGGTCCCAGAACTCGGGGGGCAGGCTGCGCCGGCCGGCGTCGAGGAGCCCGGCGGCGGCGCTCACCGCCACCGACCGCACGACCGCGAAGCCGACCACGGTGACGGCGTCGGCCGCGCTGACCACCGGGTTGGGCAGGCCCAGGAAGGCGGAGTTGGCCAGCCGCAGCAGCCGGGTCGTCATGGCCGGATCGGTCTCGATGATGCGGGCCAGATCGGTCGAGCCCGAGATGGGGTCGTCGAGGATCGGCAGCAACTGGGCCGCGCTGGACTTGCGCATCGGCAGTCGCTTCAGCTCGTCGGCGAGTCGGTCGGCACTGGCCAGGGCCACGGTTCGCTCCCTGTCGGGTCCGTCTCCTCCATCGGCCGCCACGGGCCGCGGAGAAGAGGATCGGACGTGTCGTTCAGCCGACGGCGGCCCGGGCCGGGTCGGGCAGGCTGGTGGTGCGCAGCCGGAGGATGAGCGCCCGCAGCCCGGCGCCGTCACCGGCCCGCAGACTCGACACCAGGTCGCGCTGGTCGTCGTCGAGGTGGTCGGCGGCCCGGTCGAGCAGCGACGAGCGCAGACCGGGCCGGTCGGGTCCGACCTCGTCGGCCAGCTCCAGGTAGGCGGCTGCGGCGGCGGCGTGGCGATCGACGGCGGTCAGGATGTCGGGCCGCAGCGCCGTCAGCGCACAGCGTCCGCTGGCGACCTCGTCGAGCCCGCAGCTCGGGCTGCTGACCGAGTGGGCCACGGCGGACCGGCCGGGGCTCGTCGCCACCGGAGCCCCGAGGTCGACGAGGAACGATCGCCAGGCGTCCACCGAGGCGTGGTCGCGACGGACCCGCACCTGCCCGGTCACGCTGAGGTCGGCCAGCTCGTCGGAGGTGGTCATCACGAGGCTGACGAGGTCGACCAGGCCGTCGGCATCGGGGGCCACGAGCACCTCGGCGCCCGGTTCGAGCACGGCACCGACGCCGGGCCGGGCGACGGCCACCACGGGGATGCCGAGGGCTGCGGCCGAGAGGGCGTCGGAGCCGAGCGGGCACTCGTCGAGGGCGAGACCGGCCAGGGAACGGACCGCCACCGTCGGCGGCAGCTCCACGACCAGCTCGGCGCTGGCGATGGCGGCCAACCGGTCGAAGGGACCGACGATGCCGACGTCGAGCACGGTGAGGTCGGGGTGGGCGGCCCAGCCCCGCCCGACGAGGCCGATGTCGAGACCGGCGTCGACCAGGCGACGGGCGGCGTGGACGTTGTCGGGGTCGGCGTCGCCGAGCACGACGACGGGGGCGAGGCGGTCGTGGCGGTCGGCGGCCCGATCGAGCGTGTCCGGGTCGACGCCGATGTCGAGGCGCATCACCGAGCAGCGACCCCGCCCAAGCGCCCGGAGCGTCCACTCGTCGGGAACGGTCACGACGTCGTAGGCGGCGACGTGACGGTCGAGGTCGGCGAGGCGGGTGGGAGCGAGCGACCAGGCGGTGCGGGCGTGCACGGCCACGACGAGGGCGTCGGGGAAGGCGGCGGACACGCCGTCGTCGGGCAGGTCACCCGGCGTCGGCACGACCACCACCAGTTCGGGCTGGAACCGGTCGGCGGCGGCGGTGGCCTCGGCGAGATGGGCCTCGGGGGCCCCCGGACCCGACACGTCGAGGGCGAGCACGTCGTGCCCGCAGGCGGTGAGGGGTGTCACGACGCCGGTCCAGACCCCTGATCCGTCCTGCTCCGCGCCCCGTCCGATCACCAGGGTCCTCATGGCCGCTCCTTGGTCGAGGCCGAACTCCACACGTCGGTAGATCGGCCGGCGCAGCGAGCGCGATAGCGGTCGCGTCCCGGTTCCCCGCGCCTCAAGCCGGCGGCCCGACGGCCGACAGCCCCGGGCGATGGCCGGATCGACGCTGCACCAGCCGGTGGGCGGGTTCCTGCCCCTGGAGCTGGCCTCCCCATCGGCCCGCCGATGGCCGTGGCCCGCCGACGCCGTGCTCCTCGACTCCGGGCGCTCTGCGCTGCGGGCCCTGCTCGCCTGCCTGCGACCCGAGCGGGTCCATCTTCCCGCGCTGTCGTGCTCGGCGCTGACCCGGGCCGTCGCCGCCGAGGGTGCCACCGTGGTGCCCTACCCCCTCACCGCCGACCTGGTGCCCGGCGACCTGTCCGGCGTCGAGGCCGACGACGTGGTGGTCGTCGTCGACCTGTTCGGCCTCGTGGGCGATCGCATCGCAGCGTGGGCCGACCTGCCCGGCCACGTCGTGTTCGACCACGCCCACGCGCTCTGGCGCCCGCCCGTGCGGCCCGAGCGCTGCTCGACCATCTGGTCCCCCCGCAAGTCGCTGGGGCTGGCCGACGGCGGCGTGCTGACCACCCCGCTGCCGGTCGCCGTCCCGGCCGGGCCCGACCGGTCGACGCACCGCTACGCCGCCCGGTTGCAGCGCCGCGACGACGGCCCCGAGCGCGCCTACGAGACGTACCTGCGGGCCGAGCGCTCGCTCGGTGACGGGCACGGGTTGGGGATGTCGCCGCTGACGGCCCAGCTCCTGGCGGCCACCGATCCCCTGGACGTGGGCCATCGCCGCCGGCGCAACCACCGCCGCCTGCGCGACGCCCTGGCCGCCCGGGGGCTCCACCCCGCCTTTCCCCAGCCCGACGGTGTCCCGTTCGCCCTGCCCGTCTGGGCCCCCGACGACGAGGCTCGGGAACGACTCCGGCGCCGGGGCGTGTTCCTTCCCACCTGGTGGGCCGAGGCCCGGGATCACCTGCCGGCGGCATCCGTGGAGGCGGCCGTGGTCGACCGTCTGCTGACCCTGCCGATCGACCAGCACCTCGACCCCGGGACGATCGACGCGCTCGCCGACGTCGTCGCCGACGAGGTGTGGCCGGCGTGACGGCCCCGGTCGCGGCGGCTCCCCGGGTCGCATCGCACCGCCGCAACGACGAGCTCGACGCCGTCATCGCCGAGCTGGCCGACGTGCTGGCGCCGGCGGCGGCCGAGTTGGCCCGGCGCCACCCCGCCCCGTCGTCCGCCAGCGTGCTCGTGGTGGGCTGCCCCCGCGCCGGCACCACCGTGGCCCTGCAATGGCTGGTCGCCACCGGGGCGCTGGCCTCGCCGTCGAACATCGCCGCCCGCTTCCCGACGGCTCCCTGGCTGGGTGCCACCGTCGACCGGCTGCTGCACGATCCCCGCCTCGGGTTCGGGGCCGAGACGACGGCGCCGCCGGCGGCCCTGCGGTCGGACCTGGGTAAGACGACGGGTGCCTCCGGCCTGCACGAGCTGTGGTACGCCTGGCGCCGGCTCATCCCTCCCGGTCCGACCGACGCGCTCGACGCCGACCGGGCCGCCGCCTTCGACCGGGCCGGTCTGCGGGCGCTCCTCGGCGGCCTGGAGGCGGGATACGGCCGGCCCGTGGCGCTGAAGGCCCTCATCCTCGACTGGAACGTGGGACTGCTGGCCGAGGTCCTGCCGCGGGCGGTGTTCCTGCGGGTCCGCCGTCACCCGGTCGACACGATGGCCTCGATCTGGCTGGCCCGATGCCGCCACGCGGGCTCCCCCGGGGCGTGGTGGTCGTTCCGGCCGCCCGACCACGAGCGGCTGCTCGGGCTCCCCCCGGCCGACCAGATCGCCGGTCTGGTGGGCTCGATCGACGAGGCCCTCGACTCGTCGCTGCCGTCCCTCGGCCCCGGACGCAGCCTGAGCGTCGACCTGGCCGACCTGGTCGCCGACCCGGCCGTCCAGCACGACCGGATGCGGGCCTGGCTGGGCGGGCACGGCATCGTCCTGCCCGCCGACCACCCCGGTCCGCGTCCCGCACCACGGCCGGCGACCGAGCTCCCGTCGGGCGTGCGGGCCGAGCTGGAGGCGGCCTGGGCCCGTCGGACCGCCGCTTCAGCGGACGCCGTCGCCGTCGACCGGGCGTGACGTGAGCCGGAACCCCCTCGCCGCCGTCGGCCGCGGCTACGCGTCGGCCGCCTACGCCGCCACCCTCGGCCACCTCGGCGAGGTCGTCACCCTCCCGGTGTCGGGAGCGCACCTGCTCCGCCGATCGATCCCGGGAGGAGGTGTCGACCTGTCCGGCCCCTACCCGCTGCTGATCGTGCCCCGCCCCGCCGGTCTGGCCGCCGACCTACAGGCCCAGGCCGCCACCGGTGCCGTGTCGGTCACGGCCGTGCTCGACCCCCTCACCACCCCGGACGACGAGTCGCTGGCCTCGGCGTTCCCCGATCTCCTCACCCCGTTCAAGCACCACCACCTGGTCGACCTGACCGACGCCGCCCACCAGCCCACCGCCCACCACCGCCGTGACACCAGACGGGCCCTGCGGCGCCTGCGGATCGAGCGGACCCGAGACGCCGACCGGGCCACCGCCGCCCTCGTCCGCTGCTACGGCGCGCTCCGGCAGCGGGTGGCGATGGACGGCCCCGCCGACCTCCCCGACGATGCGCTGGCGGCCCAGATCCGACTCGACGACGTGACCACCTGGGTGGCGTCGGCCGACAGTCGCGACGTGGGCGTGGCCCTGTTCGTGACGGACGGGGAACGGGCCTGGTACCACCTCGCCGCCGCCGACGACGAGGGCCGTCGCGCCGGGGCGCTCTACGGCCTCCTGGCCACCGCCCTCGACGAGCAGCGCGACAGCGGCATCGCCGTCGTGGACCTGGGCGGACCGGCCGGGTCGGAGGCGGGCGGCGACGGGCTCGACGCGTTCAAGGCCGGATGGGCGACCCATCGCGTCACCGCCCGTCTCGCCGGGGCCGTGCTCGACCGGGACGACTACGACCGCAGGAGTGGCCCCCGGTCGACGAGCTGGTTCCCCGCCTACCGGGACCCGGCCCGGCCCGCGCCGTCGCTCGACCCACCGGTGCGCACCGGCACCCCCAACGAGATCGACCGGACCGCCCTGTTCGCGCTGATCGGCGACGCCCTCGACCGGCGCCGCCTCACCAACGACGGCCCGTTCGTGCGGGAGCTGGAGGAGCGGCTGGCCGAGCGGTGCGGCGCCCACGTGGTGGCGGTGGCCAACGGGACGATGGCGCTGACCGTAGCCGGTCAGGCGCTCGGCCTCCGGGGGCGGATCGCCGTTCCCAGCTGGACCTTCGCCGGGACGGTGTCGGCGATCGTGTCGCTCGGGGCCACCCCGGTGTTCGTCGACGTCGGCGCCGATCACGTGATGGATCCGGCCGAGCTGGCCCGGGTGGCGGCGGACGGGCTCGACGGCGTCGTGCCCGTCCACCTCTTCGGTCGGGCCTGCGACACCGACGCGCTCGGTGTGGTCGCCGGCGGGCTCGGGGTGCCCGTCCTGTACGACGCCGCCCAGGCGCTCGGCACGACCCGGCTCGGCGTGCCGGTGGGGGCGCTCGGCACGGCGGCCACGTTCAGCCTCCACGCCACCAAGTGGTTCTCGACGGTCGAGGGCGGGTTGATCACGACCACCGACGCCGCCCTCGCCGACGAGTGCCGCCGGCTGCGGTTCTTCGGCTTCGACCACCGCGGGCGGGTGGCGGGCGTCGGCACGAACGCCAAGATGAGCGAGCTGCACGCCGCCGTCGGCCTCACCCAGCTCGACCGGTACGACGGGCTCCGGTCCGCCAACGAGGAGCGCTACGGCGCGTACCGGGCCGCCCTCGCCGACGTCCCCGGCGTCCATCTGGTCGACACCGGGCCCGACGGGACCACGGCCCGGCCCTACGTCGTCGTCGAGGTCGACGGTCCGCTCCTCGGCCACCGGGACCGGCTGTGGCGGTCCCTCGCCGCCGAGGGCGTGCACACCCGGCGCTACTTCCACCCGGGCGTGCACCGCCTCGGTCCGTACCGGACCCACGCCGCCGGGGCCCACCTGCCGGTGACCGAACGCCTGGCGGCCACCTCGCTCAGCCTGCCCACCGGCGACGCCGTGACGGTGGAGACCGCCGCCCGCATCGGCGTGCTGGTCGGCCGCCTCGTCGGGGGCACGGCCCCCGCCCGACGTGAGCTGGTGGCGGGATGAGCGGTGCTCTCCTCGGACTGGACGCCGCCGGGCTGCGGGCGCCGGACGGGACCGTGACACCCGTCGAGGCGTCGTGGCGGCTGCCCCTCGCCGGCGGGTCCGTCGCCGGCGTCGACGTGCGGTTCGTGCCGCCCGGGCCGCTCGAACCCCGGTGGCTGGCGACCCTCCGGGAGTGCCGCCGGGTGGTGGCACCGGGGGGGATCGTCGAGGTCGACGGCGCCTCGGTTCCCGACGACCGCCGCCGGGCCGGGCTCGGCTACGACGCGGTCGACGCCGTGGGGGCGCGGGCGCGCCTCGTGACCCGCCATCCCGTCGCCCTGGGGCCGGATCCGCTCGTGTCGGTGCTCGTGAAGGGCTACCGCTCCGCCTTCCTCGACGAGGCCATCGCCAGCGCCCGGCGCCAGACGTGGTCGAACCTGGAGGTGGTCGTCTCCCACGACGGGGGTGACGAGGAGGTGCGCCTCGTCACCGAGCGTCACGCCGCCGCCGACCCCCGGGTCCGCTACGTCGGCCGGGCCGGTCGCCCCGGCGGCGTGCCGGCCACGGGCCATGTCATCGCCCACGCCCGGGGTGAGCTGCTCAAGATGCTCGACGACGACGACGTGCTCGAACCCGACTGCGTCCGCCGCCTCGCCTCCTGCCTGCAGGCCGAGCCGCAGGCCACGCTGGCCATCTCCCGCTACCTGCCCATCGACGCCGCCGGCCGGTCCCACCCGGTGCTGTGCCTCCGCCTGCCCACCGACGGGGTGGTCGACGGCGCGTCGACCGCCGCCGACGTGGTCCGCGGTCGGGCGAACTGGCTGGGGACGCCGTCGATGAGCATGTTCCGCCGCTCCGACCTGCCGGCCTCGGACCCGACCCGCCTGGGCGACACCGTGCTGACCGCCGCCGGTGACGTCGGCATCTGGCTGAACCTGCTCGGACGCGGCGACGCCGTCGTGCTCAACGAGCCGCTGGCCCGCTACCGCCTCCACGACGGCCAGCGCACCCGGGAGGCGGCCTACGCCGCTGCGGACGTCGACGCCTGGGACCGCATCGCCGCCGAGGCGCCCGGGCTCGGCATCCTGGCCGACGAGCCGGCCGAGCTGGTCTGGACGCCGATGCTGGCCCGGCCGTGGTGGCCCGACGAGCTGCGCCGGGCCGTCCTCGCCGCCGAGCGGGCCCCGGATCCGGTGACGGCGCTGCGCCTCCTGGCCGCCGCCCTGCGCCACTGGCCCGAGGAGCCGACGCTCGCCTACCTGACGGCCGGGGTGCTGGTCCAGATCGGCGAGACCGACCAGGCCGCAGACCTGCTCGAGCCGGTCGTCACGTCCACCCCGTGGTTCGTGCCGGCCGTGCGCGTGCTGGCCCACCTGCGGGCCGAATCGGGTGACCTGCTGGGTGCCTCCGCCCTGGTCCACCAGGCCCTCGGGTCACTCCCCTACGACCCGGCCAGCCTGCGCACCGTCCGCACCCTGGCCGCCTCGCTGGTGTAGGCGGCAGGCCCGTCCTGCCTCGGGTCGGCCGGGATTGCGTATCGCTGCTGACGGCAGCAGAATGCAGCCATGCCCTCGATCACGATCCGGAACGTTCCCATCCAGACGCACGACGAGCTGGCAGCACGCGCGGCGGGCTCCGGACGATCGCTGCAGGAATACCTCCGGGCACAGCTGGTGGAGCTGGCCAGCCGACCGGACCCCGAGGTCCTGATGGCCCGGGTCCGCGAGCGGGTGGCGCGGTCCGGCTCACGCTTCGGGACCGACGAGATCCTCCGGCACCGCGACGCTGATCGTCGGTGACGTTCGTCGTCGACGCCTCGGTCGTCGTCGCTGCGCTGACCGAGGTGGGGCCGGTCGGAGCGTGGGCCGGGGCGAGAATCGGTGACGGACCTCCCGCCGCACCCCACCTGATGCCGGTCGAGGTGGCCAACGTGCTCCGTCGGGGCGAGAGGGCGGGGGTCATCGCCGCCGAGGTCGCCTCGCTCGCGCACGCCGATCTGCACCTGCTCCGAGTCGACCTCTTTCCCTACGGCCCCTTCGGCGAACGGGTATGGGAGCTCCGGCACAACGTCACGGCCTACGACGCCTGGTACGTCGCCTTGGCCGAGGAGCTGGGTCGGCCCCTGCTCACGCTGGACGAGCGGCTCACCCGAGCCGACGGCCCACGCTGCCGGTTCGCCACGCCCGGCTCGTCGGGATGAGCCGTGACCGACCCCTCGTCTGGACGAGCCGATCGGCCCGCCTGTTGGCGGCCGTTCCGGTGGCCTGGCTGGTCGCCGTGGAGGTGGGGACCTCCCGCCGGACCGCTCGCACCAGCGACGACGGACCCGGTGTGGACGTGGACGCCGGCACCGGGGCGCGCTTCGACGTCGCCGCCGGTGTCGCCCTCACCGGGGCCGTGGCGGCATCGGTGGCGCTCCCCCGGCTCACCATCGCTCACCGGCGCGGCGTGTACGCCGGCGGCTCGGCGTCGATGTGGGCGGCGTTGGCGCTGAGCGGCTGGGCCCGGCGACACCTCGGCCGGTTCCATGTCACCGGCTCACCCGTCACCACGACGACGAGCTGGTCGACACCGGGCCGTACCGCTTCGTCCGTCACCCGATCTACGCCGCCATCGTCCTCGCCTTCGTCGGGATCGGCGCCGTCCTGGGCAACTGGGTCGGCCTGCTCCTCACGGGGATCGTGCCGACGCGAGCGCTGGTCGTGCGCATCGAGGTGGAGGAGCGGGAGCTGGCGAACGCCCTGGGGACCACCTACGAGTGGTACGCCTCCCGACGTCACCGGCTGGTGCCGTGGGTGTGGTGACCGGAGTAACGGCCACGGCTCGCCCGGGCGGACCTGACCGTGGCCGCCGCACCGGTTCACCATTCCGTTGGAGTGCCTTCCTCCTCCGGAGAACCCCGGCCCCCCGATGCGAAACGGACCACACCGTCCCCCATCAGGCCCGCGCCGCCCCGCTCTGTGACCACCACAACCGTCTCGAAGGAGGCTTCACCGTCCGCAGAACACCCGACCGCGACCGGACGGTCCGCAGACCCGACGGCCGGGAGATCAGGTGATGTCGGGATCGCACGACGAGCTGCGGCCGGCCGGTCCGGGAGACACCGCGTTCTCGGTGCGGCCGGCCGGGCCGGGAGACGTCGAAACCATGCAGCGGATCGAGGTCGACGCAGGGCGTCGCTTCGCCGCCATCGGCATGGACGCCATCGCCGATGACGCGCCCCCCGACGCCGGCGAGCTGGCCGCCCACGTCGCCACGGGCACGGCCTGGGTCGCCGTCGAGCCAGAGCGCGACGCGCCGGTGGGGTACGCAACGGCGTCGGTCGTCGACGGGGAGGGACACCTCGACCAGGTCAGCGTGGTCGCCGACTCCGGGGGTCATGGCATCGGCGCGGCGCTGGTCGAGCGCGTGTGCGCCTGGGCCGTCGAGCGGGGCCACCGGGCGGTGACGCTGACGACGTTCCGGGACGTGGCCTGGAACGGACCCTGGTACGAGCGGCTGGGTTTCCGGTCGCTCGACGAGACCGAGCTGGGGCCGGAGCTGGCCGCCGTCCGGGCGGACGAGCGGGCCCGGGGCATCGACGTGGCGCCCCGGGTGGCGATGCGCCGGAGGCTGGCGGGGCCGCCGGGTCAGGCCAGGCAGCGCAGCGGCTGACCCCCGTTGTAGGCGACCATGTCGCCGATGGCGGCGGCGAGGTCGATGGGGGCGCCGGGCTCGCCACCCCGCAGCTCGAACCGGGCCCGGTGCAGGTTGCCGACCAGGCGCTCGGGGTCGGTCAGGTCGGCGAACTCCCCGAGGTCGGTGGCGCGGGCGGCGTCCAGGGGCTCGACGCCGGCCCGGTCGGCCTCGGCGGCGACGTCCTGCACGAAGCGGTAGTACCGCTCCAGCCGGTCGAGCACGCCCGGGTCGCACACCGGCCCGTGGCCGGGCACGACGACGGTGGCATCGAAGCGGCGGAGGCGCTCGATCGAGGCGAGCGCCCCCGACACCGAGCCCATCACCACGAAGGGAGTGCCGCCGTTGAACACGAGGTCACCGGCGAACAGCACCCGACGCTCCGGCAGCCACGCCACCACGTCGTTGGTGGTGTGGGCGGGCGTGCCGATGTAGTGCAGCTCGACCTGGAGGTCACCGGCCCACACGTCGATGCGCTCGGTGAACGTGAGCATGGGCGGCGCCGGCTCGAGATGGCCCCAGTCGGCGCCCTCGAACACCCCCTCGTAGTGGCTGATGCCGGAGGCGATCACCAGCTCCCGGCAGCGCTCGTGGCCGACGATGGTGGCCGGGTGGGTCAGGTAGTTGCCGTGGGTGTGGTCCCCGTGGTGGTGGGTGTTGACCAGCACCCGCAGGGGCGCCGCCGACACCCGGGCCACGGCGGCGAGGAAGTCACGGGTGCGCCGCTCGGTGGCGCAGGTGTCGACGGCCACGACCCCGTCGTCGGCGACCACGAAGCCGGTGTTGTTGATCCACCACGTGCCGTCGGGCTGGATGTACGCGAAGACGCCGTCGCTGACCTCTTCGACCCGGGGCGGGTCGAGGGTGGCGTGATCGTGTCGGCGCGAGGCGCTCACTGGGTCCCCCTGGCGTTCGAGGGGGCCATCGTGGCAGAAGGGGCGGCGCCCTCAGCGGCCCACCGCCAGCGCCGCGGTGAGCGGAGCCGGGACGGGCGGCGTCGCGGGCGCTGCGACCGTCAGGTACTGGTAGTGCTCCAGCTCCGACGACAGGGTCGACACGTCGAGGCCCAGCGGGGCGAGCGCCTCGGCCAGACCGTCGGGCTGGGAGGGCCAGCGCCAGGTCGTGGCGCTCATGTGCTCGACCACCAGCCCGGCCTCCTCCAGGAGGGCGACGACCCCGGCGCGGGTGAAGAACCGGAGGTGGGTGCGGTCGAGGATGCCGGCGTCCTGGTACTCCCATCGGCCCTGGAGCAGCTCACCCACGACCGACCAGTGCCGGACGTTGGGGATGCTCACCACGATCCGACCCGACGGGGTCAGCTTTCGGGCCGCGGCCCGCAGCACCTCGGCCGGTTCGACGAGGTGCTCCAGGACGTCGGCGAACACGACGGCGTCGAAGAACCGGTCGGGCAGCGCCGCCAGGGCGTCCTCGACGGGGACGGCCATCACCTGGTCGAGCCGGTCCCGGGCGGCGGTGGCGGCCTCGGCCACCGGCTCGATCCCCCACACCTCGATGCTGCCGACCCCGGTGCCCCCCCGCTCCCGGCGCAGCTCGGCGCCCATGGCCCCGGCTCCGCACCCCACGTCGAGGATGCGGCGGGCGCCGGTCGGCACCAGGGCGCGGACCTCGGGCCGGGGGAAGTCGTGGTAGCCGTCCCGGTGGGCATCGACCCGGGGCGCGACGGGGCCCGGCGCCGGGCCCAGCAGGTGGGCCCGGAGGGCGTCGCCGTCGTAGCGGACCAGCTCGGCCGCAGGCCGGACGAAGCGGTGGTCGGCGTCGACCACGTGGTCGTAGTGCTGGTGCCACTGCGCCCGGCGCTCGTCGTCGTCCCAGCGTTGCTTGCGGTCGGCGAAGACCTTGCGCATCCCGTGCTGCTGGGAGCGGACGGGGTAGTGGCGCAGGATGAACTTGACCGGGTACACCCGCCTGCCCTCGAAGCGGACATCGTGACCGCCGCTGCTCCACAGGTCGACCTCGCGGTGGTCCTGACGCCAGCAGTTGATCTTGGTCCGGTTGGCCGGGTGCACCTCGGGGTCGTGGTGGAGCAGGCGCTCACGGACGTCGTCACCGGGACGGAAGCCGTCGTCGGTCGGCACGAAGTCGACGGCGTGGAAGTCGATGGCGTCGTACCCGGCGGCGTCCACCCGCTCGATGCCCTCCCGGAGCGTGGTGCCGGGCCAGGGTGATTCCCGGAACTCGTCGGCGTCGAGATGGACGAACCACCCCGGCCCAAGCTCACGGGCGATCTGCTCCTTGCGGGCGAGGATGAAGCGCCAGGCGTAGACGTCGGTGGGGAGGTCGACACCGGCGTCGTCGGGGAACGACTCGATCCGCACCAGCCCACGGCCGAGGAAGGTGCTGGCCCGGGCCACCGTGTCGTCGGTCGAGTGGTGGTCGATCAGCACCACGTCGATGTCCTGGGCCACCAGGTCGGCGAGGGCGTGGTGGATGACGTCGTCCTCGTTGTAGGCGGCGATGATGGCCGTGATCGGGAGCCGGTCCGCCGGAGCCGGGGACGCCGGCGGCGGGTCGTCGCTGAGGGCCGCCGTCAGCGTGGCCACGAGGTCGGCGGCGGCGGGGGACGGATCGAGCGCCGCCGCCCGGCGGGCGTGGTCGAGCGCACCCCGCAGGTCGCCCTCGCCGGCCAGCTCCACGGTGCGGGCCAGCAGGCCGGCCGCATCCGGTGCCGGTGGGGACTGCGGGCCGATCGGGTCGGCGTCGACGGCCACGCTGGTGAGTGCGGAGTGGGCGGGACCTCCGACGACGGCGAGCGCGGCCCGATGGCGACGGTGGATCCGGATCTCGCTCCGGTCGCCGACCCGCACACCGGCGCTGTCGCCTGCGATCGACTCCACCTCGGCCCGCACCGAACCGACATCGCCCCGACGCAGCTCCTCACCGGCCGAGAGCACGAGCAGCCACCGGCCGCGGGCACCGTCGAGCCACGGACCGACGGCGTCTCCGTCGGTCCAGTCGACGCCGACGACCTCGACGCCCAGGTAGTGACCGGGACCGCAGAGGAGCCGGGTGCGGTCGGCGTCGCCGCGTTCCAGCACGAGCACCTCGCCGCCGAGGGCGCTGGCCCGGGCCGCCGTCCGGGCTGCCTCCTCGGCCTGACCGTCGGAGAGCACGAGGGTGGTGAGGAGCGGGTCACCGACGTCGCGGTCGTCGCCGGCGCGGCGGGCCGCCTCGGCCATCAGCTCGACGGGGGAGCGGTCGAGCGACCCGAACGTGGCCGACCCCACGTGGAGCACGACGGCCCCGTCGGCGACCCGCAGGTCACCGCCGTCGGCGCGCACCCGGCGGCTCAGCTCGACGTCCTCGAAGTTGCCCCGACCGAAGCGCTCGTCGAGCCCGCCCAGTCGCTCGAACAGCCGGCGGCGGGCCAGGAGGCAGAAGCCGATCAGCACCGGTGCGGTCCACGAGCAGCCGGCCCGGGTCCGGCTCCACTGCCGGGCCCACTGCTCGGAGCCGCACACGGCGTCGGGGACGCGTTGCAGACCGGCCACCACGTCGGAGCGGGGTCCGACCAGCTCGCAGCCGGGCTGCTCCAGCACGGCGGTCATCTCGTCCAGCCAGCCGTCCACGACGACCGTGTCGTTGTTCAGGATGCAGACGAGCTCGCCCGTGGAGGCGGCGAGGCCCCGGTTGACGGCACCCGGGAAGCCCAGGTTGTCGTCCAGGCAGACCAGGACGACGTCGGGCCGGGCCGCCAGGCGGGCCCGGGTGTCGTCCGGGGAGGCGTCGTCGACGACGACGACCTCGACGGCGGGCCCGGCCGTGGCCCGGACGCTGGCGATGCAGCGCTCGGTCAGGTCGACCTTGCCGTGCACGGGGATCACGACCGACACCGATCCGGCGACGGTCGCCACCGGTTCGATGACCGGGCGCTGCGGGGTGCCGTGGGTGGGTGCCGGCAGCGGGGGCAGGTCACCGTCGAGGCCCGTGACCACGGCGTCGACGAGTCCGGCCAGCGCGGGAGAGGGCGCGACCGGACCCGCCCAGAGCCGCTGGACGCCGGGGTGGGCGACGGCCAGCAGCTCCACGTCGGCGGGCGACGCCTCACCGCAGAACAGCACGGCGCAGGCCCCGGTGGCCACCACGGCGGCGACCACCGGGGACCCCGTCGTGACCTCGGCCGGGGTCACCCACCGGACGCCCTCGCCCAGCCCGTCGACGGGACCGGCGGGCCGGTCGGCCACGACCGTCACGGGCCGACGGGCCGCCAGCGCCGCTACGAGCGGCCCGGCGCGGTACCCGCTGTCGGCGGACACGCAGACCCGGGCGTCTCCCGGGTCGGCCACGACCACGACGGCACCGGCGGCGTCGGGGGGGCTGGCGGGGGGAACGTCGGGGGAAGGGCGCACGGGGACTCCTGGACGGTCGGGATCGGTCACGTGACGGTGGTGACCGGGCGGGGATGGGGGGGCGCCAGGCGGTCGGCGAGCGTCGGTAGGCCCCGGGCACGGAGGCGATCGGCCACCGGGCCGACCTGGGCCGGATCGAGCCGGTCGGCGCCGTGCACGACCAGCCGGTCGACCGCCTCGGGGACCCCGGCCACGGCGGCGGCCAGGAGGCCCACGGTCACGAGCGAGCGCCCGGGTCCGCCCCGGGCGACGTGGTCGGCCAGCACGACGGCGAGATCGGCTGGCCGGACGCGATGGGCCATGAGCCCGGCGGCGGCGTCGCAGCGGTCGGCGCCGCCGACCCCGGCCAGCACCAGGGTGGCGCGGGTCGGGTCGGGGCCGGCCAGCTCGACGGCGACGGGGAGGTGCTCGTCGGACAGCGACGGCCCGGCGGCGGCGAGGGCGGCGGCCATGGCGGCCCAGGCGTCGTCGGCACGCCCGAGATGGAGGAGCGAGCGGGCGAGGAGGGCGGCGGTCTCGGCGTCGGCGGGGACCGAGCGGGCCACGGGCGCGGGGGAGGGGCGGGCGTCGGCGTCGGCCAGGGTGGTGACCAGCTCGTGGTGGCGGCCGGCCGCTCCGAGGGCCCGGGCCAGCACCAGCCGGGCGGCGGGCTCGGCCGGCACGAGCCGCAGCGCCGCGCTCGCCTCGGCAACGGCCTCGTCGGGACGGCGGAGGCCCTCGAGGAGGACGGTGGCCAGCTGCGACCGCACGAACGCCTCGGAGGTGGGCCGGGTGTCGACGGTGGTGGCCAGGGCGTGGCGGAGGAGAGCGGCGGTCCGGTCCGGGTCGTGCCCGGCGAGCCGGAGCGAGCGGGCCAGGTCGAGGGCGGTCTTGGCCGACGGGCTGCGCTCGTGGGCGGCCTCGGCCACGGCCAGGTTCCGCTCGGCCTTGCCGCGCTCGGAGCGGGCCCCGGCCCGGTACCCCAGGTGATCGAGGTGGCAGAGCCCGGTCCGGCTGACCTCGGGGAGCGTGCCGTCCCGCCGCACCACCTGCTCGTGCAGCGCGCCCTCGAAGCGGCAACGGTCGGGGCGGAGCAGGCGGGTGGCACCGAACCGGGTCGTCTCGGCGTCGGTCCCGGAGCTCAGGTTGGCGACGTCGACCTCGGCCGCCTCCAGCTCGGGGGCGAAGGCGGCGAGGTGACCCCGGAGGAGCGCCGGGTCGTCGCAGCGCAGGCGCTCGTCGGCGTCGATGCTCAGCACCCAGTCGGCGTCGCCGGCGGCGACGAGCGCCTCGTTGCGGGCCCACCCGAAGTCGTCGCGCCACGGCCGCTCGATCACCCGGGCACCGGCCGCCCGGGCCAGCGCCACCGTCCGGTCGGTGGAGCCGGTGTCGCACACCACCACCCCGTCAACGACGCCGGTCAGCGAGGCCAGGCAGTCGGGCAGGTTGCGCTCCTCGTCACGCACGATGAGGGCGGCCACGAGCGGCCGCCGGCCGCCGGCCGCCGGCGCGCCGAGGGCCCGCAGACGGCCGATGCCAGCGTCGTCGTGGGGGACGGCGGCGCCGCCGACGACGGTCACCTCACCGGCGAGATCGTCGAGCACGGTGAGGGGGTCGTGGATGCGGTGGGCGGTCAGGGCCACGAGGTCGTCGCGCCGGCCGGCGACGCACACCAGCCGCACCCGGGCGTCACCGGGATGGTCGTCGAGGACGGGCACGGCGTAGCGGGCGGCCCCCCGCTCGACGGCGGCGACGAGACGAGCGAGCCCCGGTGAGGTCACGACGACGTCCTCGTGCACGACGACGACCGGGCCGGGCGGGAGCGCGGCGAGAGCGGTGACGAGACCGGCGCGACCGCCCGAACCGTCGTCGCCGGTCGGGATGCCGGGCGTGGTCAGCACGGTGGCGCCGCGGGCCACGCCCCGGAGGCGGCGAAGGGCGGCCCGGGTCCGGGCCCGGGGGCCGAACGTGACGACGACCAGCGGCGGGGCGCTCGGCACGACGGTCCTCCTGCTCCCTCGACGATCCCTGCGGAGGAACGGGGTCGTCCGCCGCGACGCCGGCTTGAGCGAATCCGGCGGATCCCCTCAAGGTCGGGCGGGATCGTCCCGATGGATCGGTAGCTGACACGGACGTCGGCACGGGCCCACCGGGTCCGCGAACACCATCACGGAAGGTCCACTGCCATGACCCGCATCAACCAGAACGTCCCGGCGTTCAACGCCTACCGCAACCTCGGCTCCACCAACGGGATGATGAGCAAGTCCCTGGAGAAGCTCTCCTCGGGCTTCCGCATCAACCGCGCCGCCGACGACGCCGCCGGCCTCGTCAAGAGCGAGTCCCTGCGGGCCGAGATCTCCGGCACCCGCCAGGCCGTCCAGAACTCCCAGGACGGCATCAGCTACGTCCAGACCGCAGAGGGAGCCCTCAACGAGGTCCACTCCATCCTGCAGCGCATGCGGACCCTGGCCGTGGACTCGGCCAACACCGCCACCACCGACGGCGTGGCCCAGCAGGCCGAGATCGACGAGCTCCTCGAGGAGCTCGACGCCATCGGCCAGCGCACCACCTTCGCCGGGCGCAACGTCTTCAGCGACTACTCCACCAACGCGCTGACCTTCCAGGTCGGCCAGGGTGCCGGCGCCGGCAACCAGCTCACCGTCACGACCGACCTCACGCTGGCCTCCAACGACGTCTTCGGTGCCGACCTGTCGTCGCTGACCATGAACAGCGCCACCGCCGCCATCACCAGCATCGACACCGCCATCGCCAACGTCAGCACGACCCGCGCCGAGCTGGGCGCCACCCAGAACCGCCTCGAGCACACCATCGCCAACCTCCAGGTCGCCCAGGAGAACCTCTCGGCCTCCGAGAGCCGCATCCGCGACACCGACATGGCCCTCGAGATGGTGCAGTTCACCCGCAACCAGATCATGTCCCAGGCCGGCACGGCCATGCTCGCCCAGGCCAACGCCGCCCCCCAGTCGGTGCTCAGCCTCCTCTAGACACCCGGCAACACCAGCAACACCGGACGAGCGGCGGGAGCGATCCCGCCGCTCGCCCGCGTCCAGGGGAGGAACCGGATCAACGGCCCGACAACTCCCCCGTCGGCCTCATCACGGGGGCGGAGGGGCCCGATGGAGGAGCGGGTGGCACGGACGCCGCCCACACCATCACGGAAGGTCCACTGCCATGACCCGCATCAACCAGAACGTCCCGGCGTTCAACGCCTACCGCAACCTCGGCTCCACCAACGGGATGATGAGCAAGTCCCTGGAGAAGCTCTCCTCGGGCTTCCGCATCAACCGCGCCGCCGACGACGCCGCCGGCCTCGTCAAGAGCGAGTCCCTGCGGGCCGAGATCTCCGGCACCCGCCAGGCCGTCCAGAACTCCCAGGACGGCATCAGCTACGTCCAGACCGCAGAGGGAGCCCTCAACGAGGTCCACTCCATCCTGCAGCGCATGCGGACCCTGGCCGTGGACTCGGCCAACACCGCCACCACCGACGGCGTGGCCCAGCAGGCCGAGATCGACGAGCTCCTCGAGGAGCTCGACGCCATCGGCCAGCGCACCACCTTCGCCGGGCGCAACGTCTTCAGCGACTACTCCACCAACGCGCTGACCTTCCAGGTCGGCCAGGGTGCCGGCGCCGGCAACCAGCTCACCGTCACGACCGACCTCACGCTGGCCTCCAACGACGTCTTCGGTGCCGACCTGTCGTCGCTGACCATGAACAGCGCCACCGCCGCCATCACCAGCATCGACACCGCCATCGCCAACGTCAGCACGACCCGCGCCGAGCTGGGCGCCACCCAGAACCGCCTCGAGCACACCATCGCCAACCTCCAGGTCGCCCAGGAGAACCTCTCGGCCTCCGAGAGCCGCATCCGCGACACCGACATGGCCCTCGAGATGGTGCAGTTCACCCGCAACCAGATCATGTCCCAGGCCGGCACGGCCATGCTCGCCCAGGCCAACGCCGCCCCCCAGTCGGTGCTCAGCCTCCTCTAGACACCCGGCAACACCAGCAACACCAGCAACACCGGACGAGCGGCGGGGACATCCCCGCCGCTCGCCCGCGTCCAGGGGAGGAACCGCTTGAGCGGACGGAGGCGGGGTCGACTGAGGTCATCTGAGGCCCGCAGGGAAGCGGACCCGAACCACCAGCACGGCCACACGGAGGTGACCACGTGCGCATCAACCAGAACATCAGTGCCTTCAACGCCTTCAGGAACCTGAGCTCGACCAACATCCGGGCCGGCAAGAGCATGGAGAAGCTCTCGTCGGGGTTCCGCATCAACCGGGCCGCCGACGACGCCGCCGGTCTCGTCAAGAGCGAGTCCCTGCGGGCCGAGATCAGGGGCTCGAAGCAGGCCACCCAGAACGCCCAGGACGGCATCAGCTTCGTCCAGACGGCGGAGGGCGCCCTCACCGAGGTGCACGCCATCCTCCAGCGCATGCGGACCCTGGCCGTGGACTCGGCTAACACCGCCACCACCGACGGCACGGCCCAGCAGGCCGAGATCGACGAGCTGCTGGAGGAGCTGGACTCCATCGGGGCCCGCACCACCTTCGCCGGCAACAACGTCTTCCGGGACTACACGTCGTCCGCGCTGACGTTCCACGTGGGGGCCGGCGCGTCGGCGGTGAACCAGTTCGCCATCAACGCCGACCTGACGATGGCCTCGGACAACGTCTTCGGGGCCGACCTGTCGGCGCTGACCATGACGAACGCGACCGCCGCCATCACGGCCATCGACGGCGCCATCAGCAGCGTCAGCACGCAGCGGGCCCGGCTGGGCGCCACCCAGAACCGCCTGGAGCACACCATCGCCAACCTCCAGGTCGCCACCGAGAACCTGTCGGCGTCCGAGGCCCGCATCCGGGACACCGACATGGCCGCCGAGATGGTGGAGTTCACCCGCAACCAGATCATGGCGCAGGCCGGCACGGCGATGCTGGCCCAGGCCAACGCCGCCCCGCAGTCGGTGCTGAGCCTCCTCGGCTAGCCGTGACGACCGGGGCTGAAACCGGCGGCTGAGGTGCCGACAGGGAGCGGGCCGGACGCCCGGCCCGCTCCCGACCCACACGGATGCCTCGCCTGATGGACCTGCGCCAGCACTACAAGACCGACCACGTGGCCACGGCCAGCCCGGCCCGCCTGGTGACCATGTTGTACGACCGGGCGCTGCAGGGTGTCGAGGTGGCCCGCCTCGGTCTCGGCCGGGGCGACGCCCTCGGCCGGGAGCAGGCCAACCGCGAGCTCCTGCACGTCCAACGGGTCCTCACCGAGCTGCAGGTCTCGCTCGACTTCGACCGGGGCGGTGAGATCGCCACCGGTCTCGATGCGCTCTACCGGTGGTGCATCGACCAGCTCGTCGCCGCCAACGTCCGCAAGGACCCAGCCCCCCTCGACTCGGTGGAGGCGACGCTGCGGGGCCTGCGTGACACCTGGGCGAGCGCCACCGCCGAGCTGCAGACGGTCTGAGCCGGGGCCGCCCTAAACCCCGGCCCCGACCTGCCGACGAACCTCCCTGCACCACGGCGCAGGGAGGCATCGTGCGGATCAACCAGAACATCGCGGCGTTCAACGCCTTCCGGAACCTGTCCCAGACCAACGGGCAGATGTCCGGCTCACTCGAGAAGCTGTCGTCGGGGTTCCGGATCAACCGGGCCGCCGACGACGCCGCCGGTCTCGTCAAGAGCGAGTCGCTGCGCTCCGAGATCATGGGGTCCCGCCAGGCGACCCAGAACGCCCAGGACGGCATCAGCTTCGTCCAGACGGCGGAGGGTGCCCTCAACGAGGTGCACGCCATCCTCCAGCGCATCCGGGTGCTGGCCGTCGACTCGGCCAACACCGCCACCACCGACGGCATGGCCCAGCAGAACGAGGTCGACGAGCTGCTGGAGGAGCTGGACTCGATCGGGACCCGCACCACGTTCAGCGGCATCACCGTGTTCCAGGACTACACCTCCTCGGCGCTCACGTTCCACGTGGGTGCGGGGGCCAGCGCCGGCAACCAGCTCTCCATCACCGACGACCTGACCATGGCGTCGAACGCCGTGTTCGGCGTCGACCTGTCGGCGCTCACGATGAGCAACGCCACCGCCGCGATGACCAGCGTCGACCAGGCCATCTCCGAGGTCAGCGCCCAGCGGGCCACCCTGGGCGCCACCCAGAACCGCCTGGAGCACACCATCGCCAACCTGCAGGTCGCCACCGAGAACCTGTCGGCGTCGGAGTCCCGCATCCGGGACACCGACATGGCCGCCGAGATGGTGGAGTTCACCCGCAACCAGATCATGGCGCAGGCCGGCACGGCCATGCTGGCCCAGGCCAACGCCATGCCGCAGTCGGTCCTCAGCCTGCTCGGCTAGCGGCCCATCCCCTCAACCGGGTGAGCGTGGCGCCGATGGGACATCGACCGGCACGTCACTGACGGGGCACCATGGCATCACCGCTGTTCAACCTGACCGGGCTCTCCTCGGGCCTCGACACCAACTCGATCATCGAGGGGTTGATGTCCGTCGAGCGCAACCCGCTCGTGCTGCTCAACCAGCGGCGGGCGGCCGCCCAGCAACGGGTGGACGCCTGGAGCCAGATGACGACCCGGGTCTCGGCGCTGCGCACCGCCGTCGACGAGCTGAAGACGTCGGCCGACTTCGACGATCTCGTGACGACCCGCTCGTCGAACCCCGACGTCGTCGAGGCGACGTCCACCGGGGCCGCCACGCCCGGCTCGGTGACCTTCACCGTCGATCAGCTCGCCGCCCACCACCAGCTCGTGGGGGCCTCGTCGTTCGCCTCGGAGGCGGCCACGGTGGGGGCGGGCACGCTCTCCATCACCGTGGCCGGCGTGGAGACCAGGATCGACACCACCGCCGGTACGACGGTCGCCAACCTGGCCGCCCAGATCAACGCCAGGGGCTCCGGGGTCACGGCCCAGGTGGTGCGCACCGACGCCTCGGCCGTGCGTCTGGTGCTGTCGGCCGGGGAGTCGGGCGCCGACCGGGCCTTCACCGCCACCGGCACCCAGTCCACGCTGGCCGGCTTCGACGTCGCCCAGCAGGGCAGCGACGCCCGTGTGACCGTCGGCTCCGGGGCCGGCGCCCTGGCCGTGACCCGACCGACCAACCAGATCAACGACTTCCTGTCCGGTGTGGAGATCAAGCTGGGCGCCACGACCTCGACGCCGGTGACGATCGGGATCGAGCGCGACGTCGACGGGGCCGTGTCCACCGTCAAGGGCTTCGTCGACGAGGTCAACAACGTGATGCGCTCCATCAAGGAGCTCAGCGCCTACGACCCCGAGGCGAAGCGGGGCGGCCCGCTGCTCGGCGACAGCACGCTGCGCAGCCTCCAGTCGCAGCTCGTCGGCGAGGTCACGGGGCTGATCCCCGCGCTCGGCACCGGCTACAACCACGCCTCCGCCCTCGGCATCGGCTACACGACCGAGGGGGTGTTCGAGCTGGACGAGACCCGCCTGCGGTCCGCCCTCGACGCCGACTTCGGGTCGGTCGGACGGTTCTTCGCCCGGTCCGGCCAGGCCGCCGACGCCCGCCTCGGGTACGGCTTCGCCAGCGACAAGACCACGCCCGGCAGCTACGGCGTGGTCGTCACCCAGGCCGCCACGGTGGCGTCCACGGTCGGCAGTGCCTACACGGCACCGGGCGGCGACATCGCCTTCTCGATCACGAACGGGACCGTGACGGCCGACGTGACCGTGGGGGCGGGCTCGTCGCTCGAGTCGGCCGTCGCCGCCGTGAACGCCGCGCTCGACGCCCAGGGCATCTCGTCGCTGCGGGCCACCACCAGCGGGGGCGCACTGGCGCTGAACCAGCTCCGCTACGGCTCGGCGGGCAGCTTCACCGTCAGCGGGTCGGGCGCCCTCGGCCTCGACGGCTCCCACACCGCCGTCGACGTGGCCGGCACCATCGACGGGGTGGCGGCCGTCGGCAACGGTCAGTCGCTCCTGGCCGACAGCGGCGCCGCCCACGGGCTCGGTGTCGTGGTCAGCGCCACGGCCGGGGAGATCGCCGCCGCCGGCGGTTCGCTCGACCTCGGGACCATCGCCTACAGCCGGGGCCTCATGGGCGGGCTGTCGGCGCTGCTCGACCGGCTGGAGGGACCCGACGGCACGCTGGCCCGGGCCTCCAAGCAGTACGAGGCCACCATCGACGACATCAGGGACCGCACCGCCGCCTTCGAGGACCGCCTGGCGCTGCGGGAGACGGTGCTGCGCCGCCAGTTCACGGCCATGGAGCAGGCCCTGGCGGGACTGCAGGGCCAGATGTCCTTCCTCGGCGGCCTGGTCCGGTGAGCCTCCCCGAGGCCGACGTGACCAGCCGCGCACCGGACCGCCGACGAGACGAGGCCGACCAGTGAACCCCGAGGCCGACGTGACCAGCCGCGCACCGGACCGCCGACGAGACGAGGCCGACCAGTGAACCCCGAGGCCGACGTGACCAGCCGCGCACCGGACCGCCGACGAGACGAGGCCGAACAATGAGCCCCGAGTGGGATGATGCCCTGGCCGACCTGGAGGAGCTGCTCGACACCGTGGCGCTGGCCGCCGAGACGGGTCGGTGGGACGAGCTGGCGTTCCCCTCCCCGGTGGGGTCGCCGCCGGTGGTGACCCCGACGCCGGAGCAGCGGGCGCGGTACGCGGTGCTGCGGGTCGAGCTGGACGCCGCCGCAGCCACCGTGCGCGAGCACATGGAGCGCACGGCCGCCGAGCTCGGCGACGGGGGCCGGCGGCGGTCGGCGGCGGTGAGCTACGCCCGCACCGACGGCCTGGTCGCCACCGCCACCGGTCTGTAACCACACCCGGCGCGGATCCGCAGGTCGGGTGCGCAACTCGGGGTCGTCCGTGCCGACCACTCCCCTGTGCCCCCCGCCGCCGACTCCGACGCCCGCCAGCGGGCCATCGCCCACGTCAAGGGACTGCCCGTCGCCCACCGGGTGATGATCGGCGGCGCCGCCGTCGTCGTCCTGCTGGCCGGCTACCTGTTCTTCCGGTGGGTGTCGTCACCCTCCTACGTGCTGGCCCGGGCCGACATCGCTCCCGGCGAGCTCACCGAGATCACCGACGCGCTCAACACGGCCGGCATCGGGTTCGAGTTGAACGACGCCGGCACCCGGCTGAGCGTCCGTCGCCAGGATCTGGCTGCGGCCCGCTCGGCGTTCGCCGACGCCGGCGTGACCGGGCCCGACGACGGTCCGGGCGGGGAGAGCGACCGCTACCGGATCGAGGCGAGCGGGTTCGCCACCCCCCGGGAGCTGCGGGAGGAGAGCCTGCGCCTGGCCCACCAGGCCGACATCGAGGCCGCCCTGCGCCGCTACCTGGCCATCGAGGACGCCGACGTCACCCTGGTCATCCCGGCCGCCGCCCTCTTCGCCGACGAGGAGGAGCCGGCCACGGCCTCGGTCGTGCTGGAGCTGCGCGACGAGATCGGCGAGCAGCAGGTCCTGGCCGTGGCGGGCACGGTCGCGAACTCCGTCGAGGGCCTCACCGTCGACGACGTGCTCGTCACCGAGTCCTCCGGCCGGGTGCTGCACCAGGCCGGGGTGACCGGCCAGGTGGGACCGGGCGGCAACCTCGACCTCACCCGCCAGGTCGAGGTGGCCATGGAGGCCGACGTGCGGCGGATCCTCGAGTCGGCCGGCGGCGGCCCGGGCTCCACCGCCATCGTCACCGCCGTGCTCGACTTCGACGAGACCACCACCGAGTCCGTGACCTATGACCCCGAGAACGTCGTCGCGCTGCGCGAAGACGTGTCCGCCGAGTCCTACAACGGGATCAACGCCGACGCCGCCGGCATCCCGGGTGTCGACGGCGGGGTCACGGTGGGCGACGACGGCACCTTCGAGTACGTCAACAACGTCACGGTGCAGGAGAACGGCGTCAACCGAACCACGACGTTCACCACCAAGGCGGTCGGCACCGTCAGCCAGATCAACGTGGCCGCCACCATCGACGACGGTTCGCTGACCGGCATCGACCCCGCCGACCCGGACCAGGTGGCCACCCTCATCGCCGCCGGTGTCGGCCTGCAGCCCGACCGTGGTGACCAGATCGCCGTGGAGTCCGTCGCCGTCCCGGCCGCCGATCCCGACGCCGCCGAGGCCACCACGACCGCCGACGACGGCGGCGGTCTCGACATCCTGGCCCTCGCCACCCAGGCCATCGGTGCCCTCGCCCTGCTCGGCGTGATCGGGACGCTCGTCCTGATGGCCCGCCGCCGGAGTGACGACGCCGACGGTGAGGTCGTCACCCTGGAGCTGGAGGGCGGGGAGACCCGGGCCGAGCTGGCCGGTGCCCCCGCCGGGCTGACCCCCCGCGAGGAGGTCATCGAGCTGGTCCAGCAGCAGCCTGACGAGATCGCCGCCCTCCTGCGGGGCTGGCTGGCGGAGAAGTAACCCCCGATGGGCTTCTCCGACATCGACGTCGGTGACGACCTCACCACCCGCCAGAAGGCCGCCATCCTCCTCGTGGCGGTGGGCCCGGCCGAGGCCGCCGCCGTTCTCGAGCACATGAGCGACGAGGAGGTCGAGCTGGTCGCCACCGAGATCTCCAAGCTCGGATCGGTCGCTCCCGAGCTCATCGACCAGGTCATCGACGAGCTGCGCACGACCGTCGTGACCAGCCGCCTCGCCGGGGAGGGCGGGCTCGACTACGCCCGCACCATGCTCGTGCAGTGGAAAGGTGACCGGGGCGAGGAGATCATCGAACGGTTGCGGGCCACCGCCCAGATCGCACCGTTCCGGTTCCTGTCCAAGCTCACCCCCGAGCAGCTCCTCACCCTGCTGAAGGACGAGCACCCCCAGACGGTGGCCCTCGTCCTCGCCCACCTGCCGGCCCGCTTCTCGGCCCGCCTGCTGGTCGGGCTGACCGAGAGCCTCCAGACCGAGGTGGCCTGGCGCATCGCCACCCTGGACCGGACGGCCCCCGAGGTCGTGCGCCGGGTGGAGGACAACCTGAGGCTGCGGATGGGGTCGATGACGACGACCGAGGAGCCCGCCGCCCGGGGCGGGGCCTCCGACCTGGCCGAGGTGCTCAACTCGGCCGGGCGCACGGTCGAGCGGCGGGTGCTGGAGGAGCTGTCGGAATCGGACCCCGAGCTGGCCGAGCGGGTGCGGGCCCTCATGTTCGTGTTCGAGGACATCGTCGAGCTGGCCGACCGTGACGTGCAGGAGGTACTGCGGTCGGTGGACTCGAAACAGCTCGCCCTCGCCACGAAGGGTGTGCCCGAGGCCGTCAAGGAGAAGGTGCTCGGCAACCTGTCGGAGCGGGCCGCCAGCACGCTGCGGGAGGAGATGGAGTTCCTCGGCCCGGTGCGCATCGCCGACGTCGAGGCCGCCCAGGCCGCCATCGTGGCCGAGATCCGCCGCCTCGACGAGGAGGGCACGATCTCGATGCGAGGCGGCGCCGACGCAGGGCTGATCGAGTGAGCGACGTGGGGCCCGCCGGGCCGTATCGCAGCGACCAGCACCGTCAGCCGGCGGGCGACGAGCGAACCAGAGGCATCGAGTGAGCGACGTGGGGCCCGCCGGGCCGTACCGCAGCGACCAGCACCGTCAGCCGGCGGGCGACGAGCGAACCAGAGGCATCGAGTGAGCGACGTGGGGCCCGCCGGGCCGTACCGCAGCGACCAGCACCGTCAGCCGGCGGGCGACGAGCGAACCAGAGGCATCGAGTGAGCGACGTGGGGCCCGCCGGGCCGTACCGCAGCGACCAGCACCGTCAGCCGGCGGGCGACGAGCGAACCAGAGGCATCGAGTGAGCGACGTGGGGCCCGCCGGGCCGTACCGCAGCGACCAGCACCGTCAGCCGGCGGGCGACGAGCGAACCAGAGGCATCGAGTGAGCGACGTGGGGCCCGCCGGGCCGTACCGCAGCGACCAGCACCGTCAGCCGGTGGGCGACGAACGAACCAGAGGCATCGAGTGAGCGACGTGGGGCCCGCCGGGCCGTACCGCAGCGACCAGCACCGTCAGCCGGTGGGCGACGAGCGAACCAGAGGCATCGAGTGAGCGACGTGGGGCCCGCCGGGCCGTACCGCAGCGACCAGCACCGTCAGCCGGTGGGCGACGAGCGAACCAGAGGCATCGAGTGAGCGACGTGGGGCCCGCCGGGCCGTACCGCAGCGACCAGCACCGTCAGCCGGTGGGCGACGAGCGAACCAGAGGCATCGAGTGAGCGACGTGGGGCCCGCCGGGCCGTACCGCAGCGACCAGCACCGTCAGCCGGTGGGCGACGAGCGAACCAGAGGCATCGAGTGAGCGACGTGGGGCCCGCCGGGCCGTACCGCAGCGACCAGCACCGTCAGCCGGTGGGCGACGAGCGAACCAGAGGCATCGAGTGAGCCGGCCAGCACAGCGCGAACCAGGAGACATCCAGTGAGCGACTCACCTCTCGGATCGCGTCTCGCCGCCGCCGTGGTGGGCGAGGAGGCCCGCACGTTCGGGCAGCCGTCGGTCGAGCGCACGGCCGAGCTGGACCCCCGGGTCCGCCAGGTGATCGACGCCGAGCGCCGCCGCGCCCACGACGCCGGTTACGCCGCCGGGGTGGCCGAGGCCACCGCCCACCTCGACGAGCGGATCGGGACGCTGGCCCGGGCCGTCACCCTGGCCTGTGGGGAGCTGCTCGAGCAGCTCGACTCCACCCGGCAGGCCACCGTCGGCGGGGTGGTGGCCCTGGCCGAGGACATCGCCCGCGTCGTCATCGGGCGGACCCCCCACGACGGGGGCGCCGCCGCCCTCGACCGGGTCGAGGCCGCCCTGGAGCGCATCGACGACCGGCCCGTGCGCGTCCTCGTGCACCCCGATGACCACGACCTGATGGCCACCGCCCTGGCCGGGCGGCCGGAGCTGAGCGTCAGCGACGACCCGAGCCTGCTCCCGGGGGAGGTGCGGCTGCGGGGCGGCTGGTCACAGGCCGACCTGACCCGCGCCGCGGCCTGGGAGGCCGTGCGCACGGCGCTGGAGGTGGCGTGACCGGCCCGGCGGCGGTCCCGGGGGATCAACTCAGACGGCTCGGATGACGTCGTCGTCGCTGGTGGCGTCGAGGAGGTTGGTGACCTCGTCGAGCAGGTGGTCGGCGTCGTGCACGCCGGGGCTCAGCACCAGCACCGACGCCAGCCGGGGGGCGGCCTCGATCGTGCCGAGATCGGTCTCGATGGCGCCGGCCGCGAACGCGGCCCGGACCCGTTCGTGGACGACACCGATGCCCTCCTCGCCGATGTTGGCGAGGACCATCACGAACACGTCACCGTCGAGGCGGCCCACCCGGTCCAGACGGCGCAGGCCACCGGCCAGCAGGGCACCACAGTGGCGCAGGACGCCGTGGGCCTCGTCGGGGGCCTGGTCGCGCACCGCCGCCAGCACCGGGATGCGCACGGCCATGACGGCGAACGTCTCGCCCATGCGGTCGAGGCGGTCGAGGCCGGCCTGGACGGCCTCCAGGGTGCCGGTGCGGTTCACGAACCCGGTGAGCGGGTCGGTGCTGGTGAACAGGTCGAGCTGGAGCTGCATGCGCCCGATCACGGCCCTCGCCTCGGTCAGGTCGTCCTGCAGGTCCTCCACCCGGCGCCGGAGATCGTCGATCTCGCTGGCGTCCAGGTCGACGATCGTGTCGTCGCGACGGGTCTGTGGGCTCACGGGGCGGTCCTCCGACATCTGGTCCTCCTCGTCGCTGGTCGACCGCACCGGCCCGGGCTGAAGTGGTTCTCCGCCACCGACCCCGAACAATCCGAACAACCCGAACAACACCGGCGACCCGGGGGCCCCGACACTACGGCCCGACCCCGAACGGCCGACAGGGACCGTCATGAGGAGCGACGAGGCGGTGCTGACGCTCGACGAGGAGCTGTGGGCCCACCGCTCCCGCCTGACCCGCCTCGCCTTCCGGGCCCGGGTGGCGACGCTCGTCATGGCGTCCGACGACCGCACCTCCACCGCCCGTGCCGTCGAGGAGCTGGCCGCCGCCCTCCTCGAGGTGCGGCGCACCGATCACGTCGTGCGGACGGCGCTGGCCCGGGCCACGGCCGCCCACGGGCTGGGGGTCGCCGACCTCCCGGCCCTGGCCGCCCACCTCGCTGCCCAGGACGGCGTGGCCGGCGATCTGCTGGCCGAGCACGCCACCGCCTTCCGCCGGCTGGTGTCCGAGCTGCGGGGGTCGGGGCTCGAGAACCGCTCGCTGGCGCAGGCCGGGGCCACCAACGTCCGGGTCATGTTGGCCGCCCTCGTGGGCGACGGCGACAGCGCCGACGCGACGGCCCCCACCTACGACCGATCGGGGTCGGCCGTCGCCGCCCGGCGACCCGCCCTCGACACGATGCTCTAGGGAGTCGGCCATGGGTTTCGCAGCGCTCAACACCGCCTACACCGGACTCGTCTCGGCCCAGTTCGGGCTCGACACGACCAGTCACAACGTCGCCAACGCCCGCACCGAGGGCTACACCCGCCAGCGGGTCGACGTCACCACCCGGTACCCCCGCCGGCTGCCCGAGGGCTACGTCGGCAACGGGGTGCAGGTCACCGACGTGGTCCGGGCCCGGGACCGCTTCCTGGACGACCGGGTCCGCACCGGCCAGACCGTGCTCGGCTCGATGGTGGCCAACGCCGACCTCCTGCACCGGGTCGAGCAGACCCTCGGTGAGCCCGACCACGGCCTCTCCGCCGAGCTGGACAGCCTGTTCGACGCCTGGGAGGACCTGGCCCTCCAGCCCGACGATCGGGCGTCGCGGGTCACGGTGCTGGCCGCCCTCGAGCGGGTCGCCACCCGGGTCCGGGCGTCGTCGACCGACCTCGACCGCCTCGACACCTCCACCCGGGAGAACGTCGGGTTCGAGGTGACCGAGGTCAACGACCAGCTCCGCACCGTGGCCGAGCTGAACGCGGCCATCGAGGACGCCGCCGCCACCGGTCGCACCCCCAACGACCTCATGGACCAGCGCGACCTGGTGCTCGACGAGCTGGCCCGCTCGATCGGTGCCGACGTCGTGCACGACGGGACCGGCCCGGTGCGGGTCAGCCTCGACGGGATGGGCCTCGTCGACGGCGTGCAGGCCCAACCGTTGTCCCTCGACGCCTCCGGCGGTCAGCTCCGCCACGCCAACGGCTCCCCCGTGCGCGCCGGCGGCGAGGTGGGCGGGATGCTGCACTTCCTCGCCACCGACCTGCCCGGCGTGCGGTCCGACCTCGACCGCTTCGCCGGCGACCTGGCGGCGATCTTCAACACCCGGCACGGCGCCGGCTTCACCGACACAGCCGCTCCCGGCGGCGACCTGTTCTCCGTGACCCCCGGTTCGGAGGCGGCGTCGCTGCAGGTCACCGTGACCCGTCCCGAGGAGCTGGCTGCGTCGAGCGTCGGCACGAGCCCGTTCCCCGCCTTCAACGGCGTGAACGCCCAGGGCCTGGCCGACCTGCGCGGCGCCACCCTGGCCGCCGGGGGCACCGTCACCCTGGGGCAGAGCTACCGGTCGCTCGTGACCGACCTCGGCTCCGACGTCGCCTCCCTCCAGCGGGCCGCCGACGCCCAGGACGGACTGGTGGCGGCGGCCGAGATCTCCCGGACCCAGCAGCACGGCGTCAGCATCGACGAGGAGATGGTGAACCTCATCGAGTACCAACGCTCGTACCAGGCGGCGTCGCGGGTCATCACCAGCATCGACCAGGCCCTCGACACCCTGATCAACCGCACCGGCGTCGTCGGCCGGTGATGGAGGCGACACGATGAGGATCTCCCAGGAGTCGCTGGTCCGCCAGTCGCTCGACCGCATGCAGCGCCGGCTGGTCGACTACGAGCGGGTGCAGGTGCAGCTCGGCAGCGGTCGCCGCTTCCAGCGGGCGTCGGAGGACGTCGGCGGCATGAGCTCGAGCCTCGGCCTGCGCGAACAGCGCCGCAGCCTCGAGCAGGCCAACCGCAACGCGTCCGACGGCAGGGCGCGGGTGGACGTGGCCGACTCCCGTCTGCAGGGCATGTCGACGGTGCTGCGACGGGTCCGGGAGCTCGCCACCCGGGGTGCCAGCACCCTCGCCCCGACCGAGCGGGAGGCCATCGCCACCGAGCTGGCCACGTTGCGCGACGAGCTCGTCGACCTCGCCAACTCCCGGCACCTGGGCCAGTCCCTCTTCGGCGGCCACGCCGCCGATGACGCCGTGACGAGGGTCAACGGGGTGTGGACCTACACCGGCGACACCGGCGCCGTCGACCGCCGCACCGGCGACGACGAGTCCGTCCGGGTCAACGTGACCGGTGACCAGGTGTTCGGGTTCGCCGGAGGGGCGGACCTCTTCACCATGGTGGACCGGCTCGAGACCGACGTCCGCGACGGGCGGGTCGACGGCGTGGCCGGCGCGCTCGACGCCATCGGCTCGGCCGAGCAGGACCTGCTCACCGGGCTGGCCCGCCTCGGCGCCGCCGGCCGCCGGGTGGAGGACGCCACCAACCGCAACCTCGAGCGGCTGGAGATCCTGCGTACCCGCCAGAGCGACGTCGAGGACGTCGACCTGGCCGAGGCGGTGATGGAGCTGCAGGTGCAGGAGGTGGCGCTACAGGCCACCATGGGGGCGCTGGGTCGGGCCCTGCAACCGTCGCTCATGGACTTCCTGCGGTGACAGACTCGACCGGCAGGGCGTCCGCCGACCCCATCCTCCCGGACCAGGAGCCATGAACGCGAGCACCGCCACCGCCACCGAGCCCGGCACGGTCGCCGAGCCCATCACGTTCCCGAACGGCATCCCGGGGCTGGCCGCCGCCGGGCACGACTTCGTGCTCGAGGCGCTGGGCGGCGACGACGACGACGCCCGCGCCTTCCAGCTCCTGCGCTCGGTGGGCGACCCCGACATCGCCCTCATCGTCACGGTGCCGTGGCTGTTCTTCCCCGGTTACGAGCCCGACCTGCCCGACGACGAGCTGGCCGAGCTGGGCCTGGTCGGCACCGACGACCTGACCGTGTTCTGCCCGGTGACGCTCAACGCCGAGGAGGACACCATCTACCTGAACCTGCTCGGCCCGTTCGTCGTGAACACGGCCAACCGGACCGGCCGGCAGATGGTCCTGGCCGACAGCGACCTGCCCGTGCGGGCCCCCGTCCGCCTCGGGCGGGGCTGAGCCGGACCCGATGCTCGTCCTGTCGAGGCGCCCCGGCGAGTCGGTCATGATCGGTGACCAGATCACGGTCACGGTGGTCGAGGTGCGGGGGGACCAGATCCGCATCGGCATCGACGCCCCCCGCTCGGTGAAGGTCTACCGGGAGGAGATCTTCCGGCAGGTGGTGGCCGAGAACGAGGCGGCGGCCCGCAGCACCGATCCCCGCTCGCCCCTCCTGCGCCGGGCCGCGCCTCCCCGCCACGGGGACTGAGCCGACCGCCCGCCGTGGTCGGTGACGACGTCTGGTCGGGGCGCCGGTTCGGCAGCTACCAGCTCCTCGTGCCGTTGGGTCGGGGCGCGGTGGCCACCGTGCACGCCGCCCGACGCCAGGACGGCACCGAGGTCGCCGTCAAGATCCTCACGCCCTTCGCCGAGGCCAACCCCGAGGTGGTGCGCCTGTTCGCCGGCGAGATGGAGCTGTCACGCCGGGTCGACCACCCCGGCGTGGTCCGGATGCACCGGTCGGGTGACGTCGCCGGCAGTCACTTCCTGGAGATGGAGCTGGTGCGGGGTCGGACGGCCCAGGAGCTGGTCGAGGGAGGCGACCGGCTCGACGAGACCACCGTCGTCGACCTCGGGACCCAGGTGGCCCGGGCACTGCACGCCGTCCACGCGGCCCGGGTCGCCCACCGGGACGTGAAGCCGGCCAACCTGCTCGTGGACGACGACGGGCGGGTACGACTGTTCGACTTCGGGCTGGCCTTCGACCTCGACGGTCCGGACGACCCGCCGGGGCGGGTGTACGGCTCGCCGCAGTGGCTCTCCCCCGAGCAGGCCCGGTCGGCGCGGGTCTGCTGCCGCTCCGACCTCTACTCCCTGGGCGCCACCCTGTACCGGCTGTCGACCGGGCGGGCCCCCTTCTACGGCGAGCGCGACGACCTGCTGGCCGCCCACCTCGGCGACGACCCGGTGCCGCCGACCGATCTCGGGGTGTCCCCGGGGCTCTCCGCCGCCATCCTGCGGGCCATGGCCAAGGACCCCGCCGACCGCTTCCCCGACGGGGAGGCCATGGCGGCCGCCCTCGACGCCGTGGAGCCGGCCGAGCCTCGGCGCCGGGGCCTGTTCCGCCGGGGCCGCTGAGTCGGCCGGCCCGCTCAGGCCCGCTCAGGACGGGGGTCGGTAGAAGGCGGCGCCGAACGTGGACACCAGCCGGTCCTGACGCTCGCCGAGCACGGGGAGGAGGGCTCCGCCCAGCTCGGTGATCCGCCGACGCAGGACGACCGCCTCGTCGAGGGCGTCGCGCAGCGACGTGCGCTGGGCGTCGAGCAGCTCGCCGTCGAGAGGATCGGGAGCGGCGGCGGCCAGCTCGGCGAGGCTGGCGTCGGACCCGCACCTCCAGCGGGCGGCCAGCTCGGCCACGGCGATGGACCGGCGGAGACCGAGCAGGGACAGGTGCTCCTCGGCGTCGAGCAGGTCGTCGGTGGCCAAGGTGAGGTGGGCGAGGTCGGCGGCGGCCACGAGGAGGAGGCAGACCTGGTGCCGGTAGATGACCAGGTCCACACCCTGGCGTTCCAGCCGGAGGCAGTCGAGCAGCTCCTGCACCGGGGAGGGGGTGCTCACGTGGCCCGGGCCAGGTAGGGGGTCGGGTCGACGGCCTCGCCGCCGACGCGGACCTCGAAGTGGAGGTGGGGTCCGGTGGACCGACCGGTCGAGCCGACGGCACCGACCACGGTGCCGGCGTCGACCCGGTCCCCCACGCCGACGGCCAGCGCGCTCTGGTGGGCGTAGCGGGTCTCGACCCCGCCACCGTGGTCGACGATGACGAGGTTGCCGTAGCCGCCCCTGACCCCGGCGAAGGTGACCTGGCCCGGTCCCATGGACCGGATGGGGGTGCCGGTGGGGGCGCCGATGTCCTGGCCGTCGTGGTGGCGGTGGCTGCCGTTGATGGGGTCGGTCCGCCAGCCGTACGGCGAGCCGGGGGCGAAGCCGGGCAGCGGTGACGCGAGGGGTCCCGCCAGCCCGGCGGCGGCGGTGCCGACCGGGGCGGTGCCGACCGGGGCGGTGCCGACCGGGGCGGTGCCGACCGGGGCGGTGCCGAGCGACGTGGTGGGCGGAGCGAGCAGCCCGAGGGCGGCCTGGTCCTGGCCGATGACGGCCGACAGGACGTCGGCCCCGGGTCCACCGGAGAGCAGCCCACCACCCCCGGCGGCCCCCGGCGCGGCGGCCGGCTGCACGCCGGCGTGGCGGGCGGCGTCGGAGACGAGACCGGCGAAGCTGGCCCCACCGGCCGGCGTGGGGCCGGCGCCGATGCGTTGCTGGATCGCCGAGATCCGGGAGAGTGCCGTCGCCAGAGCCATCCCCGTCCCCGTCGACGGTCACGTATCGCGGCCAAGCGCTAGACGGACCGTGAGAGTTGACGCTACAGTGTGTGAACGGCCCACCGTGCTCGGTGATATCTCACCGCTCGGGCAGGGGCCGGACCGCCCTCAAGTGTGCAGTGGCGGTGCCGACAGTACGGCACTGATGGGGCCGTACGGAGGAGGACTCAGTGACGGTTGACCACCCGATGGTGGAGGGTGAACCCGACGGCGGGCAGACGGGGGCGACCGCCGTGCGCGAGCGCATGGCCCGTCGCCGGGTGGCACGTGACGCCCTTCCCGACGCCAACGAGCTGGCCGCCGGCAACATCGAGCTGGTCCAGCAGATCGTGAACCAGGTGGCCATGCGCTACCCGCGCCACGTCGACCGCAACGAGCTGTGGAGCGCCGGGGCGGCCGGTCTGGTGGAGGCGTCGCGCAGCTACAACCCCGACACCGGCATCCCGTTCGCCCGCTACGCCATGATCCGGGTCCGGGGGGCCATCATCGACTCGACCCGCAAGCGGGACTGGGCCGTCCGCTCCCTCCGACGCCGCATGCGCGAGATGCACGACGCCGAGGACCGCTTCGAGGTGGCCGAGGGTCGCCGCCCCGACGAGGTCGAGCTGGCCAGGATGCTGCACGTCACGACCGACGAGCTCCGCCGCCAGCGGGCGGCGTCGGTCACGTCGTCGCTGCTGCACCTCGACCAGGAGGACCCGGAGCGGGTCTCGCTCGGCGAGCGGATCGAGGAGCGCAACGTCGAGCGTCTGCCCGACGAGATGCTCGACCAGCGGGAGATGATGGGCACCATGCGGGTGGCGGTGAAGGAGCTGCCCACCCTCCAGCGTGACGTCATCGAGCGCTACTACCTGAGCGGTGAGATGCTCCAGACCATCGCCGCCGACCTCGGCGTGACCGAGGCCCGCGTCTCGCAGATCCGGGCCGAGGCGGTCAACGCCATGCGGGCCTGGTTCACCACGATGTACGACGACGTGGCCGACGTGCCGAGCGACGCCCCCGGGAGCCGGGGCCGCGCCGCCTACCTCGCCACGCTGTCGGAGCGGTCGACCTGGCGGGAGCGGATCGACGCCGCCGATCGCGTCCCGGTCGCACCCGGCGTCGTCCGGGCGTCATGACGCCTGTGACCCGGCGTGACCGACCCCGACACCGGTAGCGACCCGGCGCCGTCCCCGCCGCCCGGGCGGCGGGCATCGGTCCTGGCCCTCTGGCTGTCGGAGGCGTCCCGGGCCCGGATGGCCCGCACCTTCCTGTGCGACGTGGGCGACGACGTCGAGCGGGCCGGCGTCGCCGACCTGGTGGTGCTGTCGACCCGGACCCCGGCCGCCCGGATGGCCCGCATCATGGCCATCCTCCGCGACGAGGCCGACTGCCCGGTGGTCGCGCTGTGCCACGCCGGCGGTGAGGCCACGGCCGTCGAGCTGGTCGAGCTGGGGGCCACCTGCGTCGTGGCCGAGGGGAACGAGGCCACCCTGCACCGCCTCGTCCCCGCCGCCGGTGTCGTCGGAGAGGCCGGCGGCCCGGCCGAGGGCGGTGAAGACGCCGGCGGTCCCGCCGAGACCCTCGTCACGACGTACGCCCAGCGCCTCGACGAGGCCGTACCGGGCTCGGATCGCGCCCTCGGGCGCGACGAGGTGAGCGGGTTGCCCGGCCCGGCCGCCTTCGAGCTGCGCATGGCCGAGCTGGCCCAGCGCAGCACGCTGCCCCATCTCGGTGTCGTCCGTCTCGCCAACCCGGCCACGACGACCCGCGGCCTCGACCGGGAGGCGCTCGACCTGCTCCGGCGCCGCCTGGCCATGCTGTTCAACACCACCGCCAACCGCTACGACGCCGAGCTGTTCAGCCTCGGCGACGTCGAGTTCGCCTTCGTGGCGAGGGGGCTCACCGACCGCCGCGCCGCCGAGCTGGGCGGGCACATGGTGGCCGTGGCCGAGACGTTCTCACCCCTCGGGGTCGACCCCATGCGCCTCGCCGTCGGGCACGCCGGCCCGGAGGTGGCGGCCGACCTACGGACCCTGCGGGAGCTGGCCGAGGGTGCCGCCACCGCCGCCGTCGCGGCCGGCGGCGGGGTGGTCAGCGCCGACGAGCTCGGACGGGAGCAGGCCTCGTCGACGGAGCTGGAGGCGGCCCTGCGGCTCGCGGCCCGGGTCGACGAGATCGACCCCTACGTCCCCGGCCACTCGGCCCGGGTGGCCGAGCACGCCGTGCGCATCGCCCGGGAGATGGGCATCGACGGCCACGATCTGATCCGTCTCCGCCTGGCCGCCGTGCTGCACGACATCGGCAAGCTGGGTCTGTCGCCCGCCGCCCTCGACGCTCCCGAGAGGCTCACGGGCGCCGCCGAGGAGGAGTGGGGTCGCCATCCCGGGCGGGGTGACGCCCACGCCGGGCTGTCGGGTGGGGCCGAGGTGTCCGCCGCCGTCCGCCACCACCACGAGCGCTGGGACGGCGGGGGGATCCCGGACGGGCTGGGCGAGGAGGAGATCCCGCTCGCGGCCCGCATCATCGCCGTGGCCGACGCCTACGACCGCTGGACGGCCGGACCCGAGCAGCTCGACCCCCCCGCCGCCCTCTCCCGGCTGGTGAGCCAGTCGGGCACCGCCTTCGATCCGACCCTGGTGGCGACGGCCGTCGACGTGCTCGCACCCGTCCCGACCTGAGCCACGGGAAGCGGGACACCCTCGAACGAGCCCGCCGGGGCTCTCCTCGCCCCGGACGGGTGAGCATTCAGCCCGACGTCAGGCGTGCTCGGGCCGGGGGGTGTCGCCGGGCTCGGGCCGGGCACCGCCGTCGAGGGTGTCGGCGAAGCGGAGCACCAGCCACGGCACGGCCCGGCGGAGCACGAAGATGCCGATCAGCAGCGCGGCGGCCCGCACGCCGGCGTCGGCGAGGGTGAGTCGGCCCTGGACCAGACCCCAGCTGACCGGGATGACGATCAGCAGCCCGCCCACGGCCAGGATGCGGTTCACGACCGTCACGGCCGGTCGGTCCCGTCGATCAGCAGGTCACGGACGGCCAGGGCGACCTCGAGGGGGGTGGCCCGCACGACACCGTCGGCTCGGACGAGGTAGCCGAGGACGGCCCCGTCCTGACGACAGACCTCCAGGGCGGTGGCGACGTCACCGCCCGGACCCACCGACACGACGGCCGGGCCGCGGCTGCGGAGCTGGGCCCAGCCGCGCCGTGAGGTGACCAGGTGCAGCGGCCGTCCGCCCCGGACCCGGTCGAGGCGGACCCGGGAGCGGGCGTCGTCGGGGGCGTCGACGGCGACGCTGCCGTGACGGGGGGCGGCGTCGGCCGAACCGAGCACGGCCACACCCAGTGCGGCCGCCAACCGGCCGGCACCGGGGCCGGCCAGGATCACGTCGCCGTCGGGCAGCGGTCCGCACCAGGGCGCCACGGCCCGGGCCACCGCCTCGACCCGCTCCCGCTCGCCGGCGTCACGGCGTCGGCAGGCGGCCAACGCCACGGCGTCGGGCAGTCCCGCCTCCACCAGGGACTCGAGGTCCCAGCGGACGGCGGCCCGCCCGAGGTGGACCACCTGCTCCGGGCTCCACACCAGCTCGGCCGGGGC
>CBDBZP010000001.1:0-76727 GCA_965213585.1 Acidimicrobiales bacterium | reverse complement strand
CCGGACAAGCTGCGCCGCCTCGTCACCGGGCTCATGGCCTCGTACGCCGAGCACTACCCGTTCCTCTACGTGTACCTCCAGGAGAACCTGGCCCACGTGGGTGAGCGGCGCCGGGCCTGGTCCCGGGACATGCGGGTGGTGAACCGGCGCTACGAGTCGGCGGTCGAGGCCATCATCGCCGACGGCATGGAGGCCGGCACCCTGACGCCCGTGGCGGAGCCCTGGGTCCTCGCCTACGGGGTCATCGGCATGGTGAGCTGGACCAACCGCTGGTTCGACCCGAACGACGCCGACGTCGACGCCGCCACCGTCGGGGAGGCCTACGCCCGGGTGCTGCTGGAGGGCCTGGTCGCGCGGGCCGGGGATTGAAACCGAACGGTCGGCCCGGGCTCAGGTGGCGGTGGTGTCCGACCCGGACGACGCCTGGTACTCCTCCCAGTAGGTACGGTGCTCGACGAAGGCGGCGTCACGGTCGCGGACGGCCGGCTGCACGCCCCCCTGGCGCCACAGCTCGGTGAAGCGGTCCATCGACGGGCTGGCGATGCCCATGGCATCGAGGTCGTTGGCGGCGGCCATGGCGGCGACGATGCCCATCGTCTCGAACCAGCGGTTCGTGACCTCCTTGTGGGAGTAGATGGCGTCGAGGGGCACCTTGGCCACCCGCTCGGCGTAGACCCGGGCCACCGCCTCGACCTCGTCGCGGGGCACGGCCCGGTTCACGAGGCCCTGCTCGGCGGCCTCGGTGCCGGACATGTTGTCGCCCGTCAGCAGCCACTCCTTGGTACGGCGCATGCCGAGGTGGACGGGCCACAGCCCGAACGTGTGGATCTCGCCCATGGCCCGGGCCTCGGGCTGACCCATGCGGGCGTCGTCGGCGGCGAAGACGATGTCGCACACGCCCACCAGGTCGAGACCGCCGGCGATGCAGTGGCCGTGGACGACGGCGATGGTGGCCTGGCGCAGCCGGAACAGGCGCATCCACCGCTCGCGTGACAGGTGGAACTCACGACGCGACCAGACGGGGGCGCGCCGGTGCGGACGGGTCTGCTCCTCCCGGACGGCGCTGTCGGCGTCCCACAGGTACGAGAACTCGGTGAGGTCGTAGCCGGTGCTGAAGTGGTTGCCGTTGGCCTTGACGATGAGGACCCGGATGTCGTCGTCGAGGTCGAGATCGTCCATGACCAGGTCGAGCTCGTCGCGGAGCTGCCGCGACAGGGCGTTGCCCTTGTGGGGCCGGTTCAGGGTGACGGTGGCGATGTGGTCGTCACCCTTCTCGTAGATCAGGGTCTCCAGATCCAGTGCCGACTCGTCCATTCGATGCCCCCCGTTCGGTGCCGTCTCTGCGTCGTCAACGTAGTCGTTGACGACGGCACCGGTCAACCGGTACCTTCGGGGGCGTGAACGGGGGGCCCACCGAGATCGACATGGTGGTCGTCGGGGCCGGGTTCGCCGGCCTGCGGACGTTGCACACCATGCGGGGCCGCGGCATGTCCGTGGCCGTGCTGGAGGCCGGGGGCGGCATCGGCGGGGTGTGGTACTGGAACCGCTACCCCGGGGCCCGCTGCGACGTCGAGAGCTACGACTACTCGTACTCGTTCTCCGAGGAGCTGGAGCAGGAGTGGCGGTGGTCGGAGCGCTACGCCACCCAGGCCGAGATCCTCCGCTACGTCGAGCACGTCGCCGACCGGTTCGACCTCCGACGCGACGTCCACCTGCGCACCCGGATGGAGCGGGCCGCCTTCGACGAGGAGCGGGGCCGCTGGGCGATCGACACCGACACCGGGGTCCGCTTCGACGCCCGCTTCCTCGTCATGGCCGTCGGCAACCTGTCGACCACCAAGCGGCCCGCCCTCCCGGGCCAGGACGGGTTCGGCGGGCGCATCCTCCACACCGCCGAGTGGCCCCACGAGCCGGTCGACTTCGGTGGCCAGCGGGTCGGCATCATCGGGACCGGGTCGTCAGGCACCCAGATGATCCCGATCGTGGCCGAGCAGGCCGACCACCTCATCGTCTTCCAGCGGACGGCCAACTTCAGCGTCCCCGCCCAGAACGAGATCATCTCCGACGAGCAGGACGCCGCCGTCAAGGCCGACTACCGGGAGCGCCGGCGCAAGGCCCGCGAGTCACCCAGCGGCCTCGGCTTCGTGCCCAACAGGCAGTCGGCGCTCGAGGCCAGCCCGGCCGAGCGGGAAGACCTGTTCGAGCGCAACTGGGGCCGGCTGGGGTTCGGTTTCGCCCTCAGCTACCACGACATCCTCCTCGACGAGGCGGCCAACGAGACGGCGGCCGAGTTCATCCGGCGCAAGGTGGCCGGGAAGGTCCACGACCCCGAGTTGGCCGAGAAGCTGATGCCCCGGGGCTTCCCGTTCGGGGCCAAGCGGCCCTCCGTCGACAGCGGCTACTACGAGGCCTTCAACCGCGACGACGTGGAGCTGGTCGATGTCGGCGCCCACCCCATCGAGCGGGTCACGCCCACCGGTATCGCCACGGCGGCGGGTCACCACGACCTCGACGTCATCGTGTTCGCCACCGGGTTCGACGCCATGACCGGCTCCCTGCTGCGGCCCGAGATCGTCGGGCGCGACGGGCTGACCCTGCGGGAGAAGTGGTCGGCCGGTCCGGTCACCCACCTCGGGCTCGGCGTGTCGGGGTTCCCCAACCTGTTCGTCATCGCCGGCCCCGGCAGCCCGTCGCTGCTCAGCAACGTCCTGCTCTCGATCGAGCAGCACGTCGACTGGCTGGCCGAGCTGCTCGACCACATGGACTCCGCCGGCCGCGACCTCGCCGAGGTCACCGGGGAGGCCGAGCGGGCCTGGGTCGACCACGTCAACGCCAAGGCCGACGAGACGCTGTACCCCAGGGCCCGGTCGTACTACATGGGCGACGAGGTCGAGGGGAAGCCCCGGGTGTTCATGCCCTACTCCGGCGGCGTGCGGGGCTACCGGCGCATCCTGGAGCAGGAGGCGGCCAGCGGCTACGCCGGGTTCGAGCTGACCAGGACGATGCCGGACGGCTGACGGTCGGCTGCGGGGTGGCGCCGTCTCAGTTGCGCAGCTTGGAGAGGAGTCGCAGCATCTCCAGGTAGAGCCACACCAGGGTGACGACCAGCGCGAAGGCGGCGTACCAGGCCATGTGCCGGGGCCACCCCTGCTGCTGGCCCCGCTCGATCAGGTCGAAGTCGAGCACGAGGTTGGCGGCGGCCAGCACGATGACGAGCAGGCTGAACCCGATGCCGACGATGCCGGTGTCGTGGATGAAGCCGATGCCGTCGCCGCCGAACAGCCGCAGACCCAGGTTGAGCAGGTAGAGGCCCATCACGCCGAGCGTGGCGACGACGGTGACCTTGCGGAACTGCGGGGTGGCCCGCAGGCGCCCGCTGGTGTAGAGCACGAGCGTCACGGCCGCCACCATGAGCGTGCCGGCCACGGCCTGCACGACGATGCCGTCGAAGCGGACCTCGTAGGCGGCGCTGATGACGCCCATGAGTACGCCCTCGCCGAGCGCCCACACCGGCCCGCTGTAGGCGGCCAGCCGGGGCCGGAAGAACGTCAGGAAGGCGACGGCCAGCATGGCCAGCGCCAGGGGCATGATCCAGCCCGGCAGGGCCACGCCGGTGACCGGGTCGACCTCGAGCAGGTTCCAGCCGAACACCGCCCCGGCCCCCACGAGGGCCAGCAGGACGAAGGTGCGCTGCACGACGGCGTCGAGGGTGAACCCCCCGGCCATGTCGGCGGGGGGTGGGGCGCCGCCCTCGCCGTAGACGGCCCGTTCGAGCGCCTTGTCGGAGAGAGCCGGGTTCGAGGTGCGCATGGTCGTAACGATACGCCCCGGGGGTTCCGATCGGCGCTCGGGACGGCCGGTCGAGGACCGGTACCGTGCGGGCCGCCTGCGAGAAGGAGCGAGCCATGCTGTACGCCTTCGGCTTCGAGGAGATCGGCGTCGTGGTCGGCGACCTCTACTTCGTCGACCCCGATCCCGAGCCGGGCCAGGAGGGCGCCGAGCAGGGGGTGCGTCTCGAGCTGCGCCACCTGGCCCGGGGTGAGCTGGACGGCACGATCTACGCCGCCCAGCCCATCGCCGTCGACCGCCCGGTCTGGCGGGCCGACCTGCTCGAGTCCGTCGACCGTCCCGGCAGCTTCGACCGGGTGCACCACCACCCCCGCTTCGACGGCTGGGAGCCGGGCCGGCGTGTGTTCGTGGAGGCCATGTCGGCCGATCCCGTCGGCTGGGTGGGCGAGCGGCTGGAGGACCTCGACGGTCTCCTCGCCGAGGCCGGCGTCAACGGCGGCTGCACCGACGCCGACGCGGTGAGACGGGCGGCGCCCGAGATCACCGCCACCATCGAGCGCCTCTTCGACCGGATCCGGGCCGGCGAGCTGGCCCGCCCGCCTGCCGGGGACACCCCCGACAGCGCCCGGGTCAGCTGGCTCTGACCCGGCGTCAGCCGATGCGGGGGTAGGGAGGCAGCTCGAGCCGGGCCGCCTCCATCAGGTCGTCGTCGGCGAGGAGATCGGGGGTCGGCCCGTCGGCCGCCACGGTCCCGTCGACGATCACCACGGCGCGCTCGCACAGCTGCAGCGCGTAGAGCAGGTCGTGGGTGACGACCAGCGTGGTGAGCCCGAGACCGAGCACCAGCTCGGCGAACTGCCGCCGGGCGCGGGGGTCGAGGTTGGACGAGGGCTCGTCGAGCACCAGCACCGACGGATCCATGGCCAGCACCGTGGCCACGGCCACCCGCCGGCGCTGCCCGAAGCTCAGGTGGTGCGGCGGCCGGTCGGCGGCGTCGGACATGCCCACCGCGGCGAGGGCGGCGTCGACGCGGGCGTCGAGGTCGGAGCCGCCGAGGCCCAGGTTGGCCGGCCCGAAGGCGACGTCCATGCGCACGGTCGGCATGAACAGCTGGTCGTCGGGGTCCTGGAACACGAGGCCCACCCGGGCGCGGACGTCACGCAGGTTCGGTTTGGCCACGGCCACACCCCCGATGGCGACCGTCCCGGTCGTCGGGGTCAGGACCCCGTTCAGGTGCAGGACCAGCGTCGTCTTGCCGGCGCCGTTCGGACCGAGGACGGCCACCCGCTCCCCCGCCCCGACCCGCAGGTCGACGTCGCGCAGGGCCACCGTACCGTCGGGATAGGTGTGGCCCAGCCCCTCGACGCTGACGGCCGGGGCGGACGATCCGGCGGTCAGCTCCACGTCAGCGCCGTCACCGTCACGGCGACGGCGGCCACGACGGGCAGCGACGCCAACGCCCACTCACGGGCGCCGCCGGCGGGCCGGTGGTCGAGCACCGGGATGCCGCCGTCGTAGCCCCGCGCACACATGGCCAGGTAGACCCGCTCGCCCCGCTCGTAGGACCGCAGGAACAGCGCCCCGGCCGTGGTGGCCACGGCCCGGGCCTGCCACCACCAGCGGGGGTCGTCACCCCGCGACACCCGGGCCACCTGCATGCGGTGGAGCTGGGCCACCAGCACGTCGAGGTAGCGGGTCATGAACGCGGCGATGGCGACGATCGGGCCGGGGACCCGGAGGCGTCGCAGGCCGACGAGGAGGTCGGGCACCTCGGTCGTCGCCGCCAGCACCGAGGCGGCCAGCACGCCGAGGGTGGCCTTGGCCAGGATGTTCCAGGCCGCCCACGAGCCCTCCACCGACAGCGCCAGCGGACCGACGTCGACCCGCTCACCGCCACCGACGAGGGGGAGGAAGGCGGCGAAGGCCACGAACGGGATCTCGATCACGAGCCGGCCGAGCAGGCTGGCGGGGGGGATGCGGGCGGCCGCGGCAACCGCCAGGATGAGCGCGAGGTGGGCCCCGAAGGCGGGGATCGCCTCCCGGGGGGTGGCGACGACGGCGACCACCACCGCCAGCGTGGCGGCGATCTTCACCTCCGGGGGAAGCCGGTGGACCGGGGTCGACCCGTGGACGACGAGGTGGCTGTGGCGGTGGCCGGAGGCCATGTCGACCCGGACGCCCGGTCAGCCGGAGCGGGCCGGGTCGACACCATCGCTGCCCGCCGGCCGGCGGCCCGACCCCGTCCGGCGCACGAGGGCCAGCCCCCCCGTGACGACCAGGAGGGTGAGCGCCACCCCGACGGCGCCGGCGAGACCGGTCGACGTGCGGTCGTCGTCGACGCCGCCCACCTCGTAGTCGGCCAGGGGGCCCTCGGCGAGGGCGTGGTCGTCGGCGGTGTCGTCGAAACCCTGAGCTGACGACACCCGCTCCAGCCCGTCGGGGTCGGAGCTGGCCCACGGGCCGACCAGGGCAACCAGGCCGACGATGATCAGGACCCCGAGCAGCACCCAGGGGAGCCTCCGCCTCACCGCCCGCCCCGGCTGGCGGTGGCGCCGGCGGGCTCCGGCGACGCCAGCTGCGGGCGGCCGCCGTGGAGGAGGTCGGGCCGGGCGGCGGCCACGGCCGCGACGGTGACGAACGTGATGGCCGCCTCGCCCAACCCGATGACGGCATGGACCCCGACCATGGCGCCGGCCACGGCGGTGAGCGACACGTCGCCCGTCCCTCCCAGCCCGTACAGCACGACGAAGACGCCCGACGCCGCCACCACGCTGGCCCAGGCCCCGACCGCAGCGGCGACGGGGACGGCCCGGACCGTGGTCGGGAGCAGGCGCCGGACCAGCCGGTGGACGCCGTCGCCGACGAACACGGCCACCACGCCGAGGAGCAGGACGTTGACCCCGAGCGCGCTCAACCCCCCGTCGGCGAACACCAGGGCCTGAACGACGAGGACGACGGTGAGGCAGAGCGACGCCAGCCAGGGACCGACCAGCACGGCGGCCAACGCGCCGCCGAGGAGGTGGCCGCTGGTGCCGGCCGCCACCGGGAAGTTGAGCATCTGGACGGCGAACACGTAGGCGGCGGTCAGGCCGGCGAGGGGGATGCGACGGTCGTCCAGCTCGTCGGCGGCCCGCCGGGCGGCGACGGTCACCACCGCCGCCGCCGCGCCTCCGCAGACCAGGGCCGTGGTGCCGTCGAAGAAGCCGTCTGGTACGTGCACCGTTCCTCCCGGGGGACAGCTGCAAGATAGTTGCAGCAAGCGTTCGTCGCCAGGCGCCCCGGGGATGGTCCCCGCCGCCCCGAGTGGCCACCGGCGCGCCGGTAGCATCGGCCCATCGCCCGGGTGACCCCGCCGCAGGACGCGCTCGATCGCTTTCTCACCGCCCTCCGCGCCAACGGAGGTCGGGTGACCGACCCGCGCCGGGCCATCGTCGCTGCTCTCCTCGACGCCGGGGGCCACCTGACCGCCGACGAGCTGTTGGAGGCGGCCCAGGCGACACAGCCCGCCACCGTGCTCACCACCGTCTATCGGACGATGGACGTGCTGGCCGGGGCGGGACTGGTCGAGCACATCCACCTGGGCCACGGGGCGGCGGTGTACCACCTGACCGACCACGGCCACCGGCACCTCGTGTGCGAGGGGTGCGGGCGGGTGGTCCCGGTGGGCGAGGAGGAGCTGGCCGAGCTGACCGACCACATCCGGTCCCGGCTGGGCTTCACCGTCGACGCCCGCCACTTCGCGCTGCCGGGCCGCTGCGCCGACTGCTCCGGAGGCGACACCGGGTGACCCCCCGCCGATCCGCGCCACGGACCGCACCGAACCCCGCCGCGATGGAGCTGACCCGCCGGCGCCACGCCCGACCGACGCGGCGACGGGGCGCGGCCGTCGCCGTCCTGGCGATGCTGGTGGTCGGGGCGTGGGGAGCGGCGGCGGGGGCCCACCCGCTCGGCAACTTCACGGTCAACCACTACACGGGCCTGACCGTCGGCACCGACGAGATCGTGGTCGATCACGTGCTCGACCTGGCCGAGATTCCCACCTTCCAGGAGCGCGACGCCAACGAGGTCGACCCCGGGCGGCGCTGCGGCGAGCTGGCCCGAGGGCTCACGCTCCAGGTCGACGGCACCGCACGCACCCTGGCCGTCGAGGGGGCGTCGATCAGCTTCCCCGAGGGTCAGGGCGGGCTCGACACCACCCGGATCGAGTGCTCGTACCGTGCCGGCCTGGCCGGCGGGGCCGACGGGCCCGTCGAGGTGTCGTTCCGGGATGACAACTTCCCCGATCGGATCGGTTGGCGGGAGGTGACGGCCCGGGGTGACGGGATGCGTCTCGACACCGATCTGCCGGCGTCGAGCGTCAGCGACCGCCTGACCGCCTACCCCGAGGGCGCCACCGCCCCCGACGTGGCGGCCGTCAGCCTTACCGCCACCCCCGACACCGGCGTGACCCTGGACGCCGCCGACGACGACGGAGCCGACGACGACGGCGCGGTCGGCGGGAGCGACGACGACGAGGCCTTCTTGTCGATCCTGTCCGACGGCGACCAGGGAACGCTGGCGCTGGCCGGGGCCCTGCTGGTGGCGGCCGGCCTCGGCGCGCTGCACGGTCTCGCCCCCGGTCACGGCAAGACCGTGATCGCCGCGTACCTGGTGGCGACCAGGGGGACCCGTCGACAGGCCTTCTTCCTGGCCCTGGCCGTCGCCGTGTCGCACACCCTGGGCGTGTTCGTGCTGGGCGCCGTCACCGTGGTGGCGTCGGCGCGCTTCGCCCCGGAGCGGGTGTACCCGTACCTGCAGGCCGTCTCCGCCGTGATCGTGCTGGGCCTGGGCGCCTGGGTCCTCGCCCAGAGCATGATCGCCCGGCGGCGCGAGGGTGCCGACCACGGGCCGGCCGACGGGGCCCTGCACCCCGAGCCGGCGGTGGCGCTGGTGGGAGCGGCCGCCCCCGCCGATCCCATCGGGCACGACCACGGGCATGACCACACACACGATCACGGGCACACGCACGACCATGACCTGGGGCATACCCACGACCACGACCACACCCACGACCACGACCACGACCACGGGCACGACCACGGGCACACCCATGACCACGACCACGGGCACGATCACGGCGGGGGGTGGCACACCCACGGCCTCCTCCCCCACCGCCACGGCACCGAGCTGCGCCGCCTCGACCCGAACGCCGGGCCGCTGACCGGTCGGGCCCTGGTGGCGCTCGGGCTGTCGGGCGGGCTCGTGCCCTCGACGTCGGCGGTGGTCGTGCTGCTCGGCGCCGTGCAGCTCGAGCGCCTGCTCCTCGGCGGCGTGCTGATCCTGGCCTTCGGGGCGGGCATGTCGGTGGCGCTGGTCGGCGCCGGGTTCGGGCTCCTGGCCGTGTCCCGCCGGGCGGGCCGCCGCTTCGAGGCCCACGAGTGGTCCCAGCGCCTCACCGCCCGTCTGCAGCCCCTGGCCGGCCTCGTGATGGTCGGCGTCGGCGTCTACCTCATGACCCGCGCCGTGACGGCCTTCTAGCCGGCCCTCGCCGACTCGAGCCCCAGCCGGTCGGCCAGGGCCACCACGTCGTCGGCCAGCACGGCCGAGAACCGGGGGTTGGTGTCGAGCACCACCTGCAGGTGCTCGACGGCGGCGGCCTCGTCACCGTCGGCGGCGGCGATCTCGGCGGCGTGGTAGCGGATCAGCGGGTCCACCGATCCGAGCGCCGTCGACCGCTCGACCGCCTCGACGGCCCGGGACAGGTCACCGGCGCGGAACGACGCCCACGCCAGGGCGTCCCAGGCGGCCACGTTCGGGCGTCGGTCGACGGCCTGCTCGGCCAGCTCGACGGCCTCGTCGGCCCGGCCCTGGTCGGCCAGGAAGAGGGCCAGCTCCAGTTCGACGGTCACCCCCGCCTCGGACTGCAGGGTGAACAGCACGTCGACCAGCTCGCGCGCATCGGCCGCCTCGTCGGCACGACCGGCCCCCTCCAGCGCGTCGGCGTGGGCGATGGCCAGCTCGGGCAGCGGGTTGCGGGCCACGGCCTCGGCCAGCAGGTCGGCGGCGCGCGCCGGATCACCCTCGGCCACGGCCAGCCGGGCCTGCCCGGCCCGGGCCGCCACCACCTCGGGCGCCGCCGCCAGCGCCGCCTCGTAGGCGTCCGCCGCTCCTTCCGGATCGCCCGACAGGAGCAGGAGGTTGCCGAGCTGGGTCTGGGCGAAGGCCACGTCGAGCGGCTCGGAGGATCCGGCCGAGACGGCCTGGGACATGGCCAGCACCGCCCCGGCGAGGTCACCGCGGAGCTCCCGGGCGAAGGACACCCGGGCCAGCGACGGCAGGTCGGGCCGCACGTCGACCATGGCCTGGGTGGCGTCCAACGCCTCGTCGTAGCGGCCCAGCTCGTTCAGCGCGTCGACCGTGATCCCGAGCGCCGTGGGGTTGGAGGGCGCGAGGTCGAGGGCCCGGCGTCCCAGCTCCAGCGCATCCTCGAACCGGTGCTGGGAGAGGAGGACCGACCCCCGCAGCAGCATGGTCACGAGGTCGTCCGGTTGCTCCTCGAGGACACCGCCGGTGAGTCGCTCGACCCGGTCGTAGTAGGCCGGGTCGCCGGTGGTGCGGGCCTTGCGCAGGAAGGCGGCGGCCAGCTCGACCCGGGCGGCGAGGTCGTCGGCGTCGGCGCGCAGGCGCTCCTGGGCGGCGCGGATGTCGGTGTCGACCGGTTCGGTGGCCGAGGCGTCGAGCTCGACGAGGGGCAGATCGGTGTCGGCGGCGTCATCACCCGAGCAGGCGGACCCTCCGACCAGGAGCAGGAGCGTCAGCACAGCAGCCCCGGTCGCCCGCATCGGAGCGAGAACCTACCGGCCGTCGGGCCGCCCCGGTCGGCACCGGGTAACGTCCACCGACCGACGTGACATCGGTCACGCAGCAGGCGAAGGGCATGCATGAGCACCGAGGCCGACGTGACCCGCCCCAGGGTGACCCGCCACGAAGACGAGGCCGACCGATGAGCACCGAGGCCGACGTGACCCGCCCCAGGGTGACCCGCCACGAAGACGAGGCCGACCGATGAGCACCGAGGCCGACCAGTGAGTATCGACGGGTGGGTGGCGCGCAGCGAGGCGAGGGAGCGGTTCCCGCTCTACACCCGGGCCAACGTCGGCGAGGTGTTCCCCGACCCCGTGATGCCGCTCAGCTTCGACTGGGCCATGTTCGGCGCCGAGCACGGGTGGCGCGACGCCTGGGAGCGCATGGGCGCCTTCGACTGGGACGAGTTCAACCCCGACGACCTCGAGGTGATCGGCATCTTCGGGAGCTACTGCTACCTGAACGCGTCGGTCATCCGCCTGTTTGGCGAACGGGCCCCGGGCATGTCGGCGCGGACCATGGACGAGCAGTTCTTCGGGGCCATGCCCGGCATCCCGCCCTACGAGGAGCGCCCCGGCGACGTCCGGCCCGACCTCACCGAGAAGATCGGCGCCACCCTCGGCTGGGTGCTGTCGGCCCCCGAGCTGACCGACGTGGCCGACGACGAGCGCCTGGTGAGGCGCCTGCGCGAGGAGCGGCCCGACTACGCCGCCATGTCCGACCGCGAGCTCGTCGACTACGCCCGCGGGCTGCTCGACGAGTACCACCGCCGCTTCTTCGGCCAGCACATCTTCATCACCTACATGTCGTCGATCCCCCTCGCCATCATCGACGGGGTCTGCTCGGCGCTCGGACGCCAGGAGGACACGCTCAAGCTGGTGGCCGGGGTGGGCGACGTCGAGTCGGCCGGCCCGTCCGTGGCCATGTGGGAGCTGGGCCGTCAGGTGGCGGCGTCACCGACGCTGGGCAGGCAGTTCGACGGCGGGGTCGACGGGCTGCTCGACCGGCTGCGGGACGAGCCGGAGGCGGCCGGCTTCCGCGACGCCTTCGACGCCTTCCTCCGCCGCTACGGCACACGCGGCCCCAACGAGTGGGAGATGCGGCGCGAGACCTGGGAGCTCGACCCGGAGCTGGCCCTGTCGGCCATCGATCGGATGCGGCTGTCACCCGACGACGCCGACCCCACCGCCCACCAGCAGGAGCGGGCCGAGGAGCGGGAGCGGCTGTCGGCCGAGATCCTGGCCGCCGTCGAGGGTGACCCCGACACGCACGGTCAGCTGGCCGCCGCCCTGGCCGCCGCCCCCGTGTTCCTGGCCGGACGGGAGCGGACCAAGACGAACAACATCACGCTCATCCACGAGGCCCGCATGGCCATGTGGGAGCTGGGCCGGCGCACGGTCGAGGCGGGCCGGATGGACCACCGCTCCGACTTCGCCCTCCTGCGCGCCGACGAGCTGGAGGCGATGCTCGACGGCGAGGACCGCCGCGACGTGATCCGCGGCCGTAAGGCCGACTTCGTGGAGCTGCAGGCCCGCCAGGAGCCGTTCATCGTGATCGGTCCGATCGAGCCGCCGTCACGGTGGCCCCGCCGGGACGAGGACGTGTCCCCGCCCGTGGGCGTGGGCGAGACGGTGCAGGGCGTGCCCGGCTGCCCGGGGACGGCCCGGGGGCGGGCCAGGGTCGTCACCGACAGCCACGACCCGAGCGCCCTCGCCCCCGGCGACGTGCTGGTGGCGCCGAGCACCGACCCGTCGTGGACCCCGCTGTTCGTGCCGGCCGCCGCCGTGGTGGTGGGCGTCGGCGCGCCGCTGTCGCACGCCGTGATCGTCAGCCGGGAGCTGGGCATCCCCTGCGTGGTGTCGGTCACCGACGCCACCCGGCGCATCCCCGACGGCGCCATGGTCGAGGTCGACGGTGCGGCCGGCACCGTGACCGTCCTCGAGGGGTGACCCGGCCAGCCGAGACCTGACCTGACGGCAGCGACCGTCCCGACGAGAGCGAGAACCGCCATGGCCGACATCCGCACACTGGCCGACCTGATCCGCCACCACGCCCGCGAGCGTCCCGACCAGGCCGCCATGGTGCTCGACGACCGCACCCTCACCTACGCCGACATGCACAGCGAGTCGAACCGGGTGGCCCGGGCCATGCTCGACGCCGGCGTCGAGCCCCAGGACCGGGTGGCCTTCCTGGGCAAGAACGAGCTGGAGTACTTCACGTTCCTGTTCGGAGCAGCCAAGGTGAACGCCGTGACGGTGGCGGTCAACTGGCGCCTCGCCCCACCCGAGATGGCCTACATCCTGAACCACTCCCGGGCCCGGATCGTCCTCGTCGGCCAGGAGTTCGTCGGTCACCTCGACAAGATGGACCTCGAGCACGACCCGGCCGTGGTCGTGCTGGGCGAGGGTGGCGGCGAGGGCCGACCGTCGTACGAGGAGTGGATCGCCGGCTGCGACGACGTCGACCCCGAGGTCGAGGTCGGCCCGGACGACACCTGCTATCAGCTCTACACGTCGGGCACGACCGGCTTCCCCAAGGGGGTCGAGCTGACCGGCTCGAACTTCTTCGACATGTTGCCCGGGGCGGCCGCCGAGTGGGGTTTCGACACCGACTCGGTGAACCTCGTGGCCATGCCTCTGTTCCACATCGCCGGGAGCGGGTGGGGCGTGGTCGGCCTGTTCGTGGGCGGCACCAACATCGTCATGCGCGACATCGACCCGTCGGAGATGCTGCGGGTCATCGGCGACCGGGGCGTCACCAACGCCATGATCGTCCCGGCCGTGCTGCAGTTCATGCTGGCCGTGCCCGAGATCGACCGGACCGACTTCTCGGCGCTGCGGTCGGTGGTCTACGGCGCCTCGCCCATCACCGAGCCGGTGCTGGTGGGGGCGATGGAGAAGATGGGGGCCGACTTCTGCGGCGTCTACGGGCTGACCGAGACGACCGGGGCGGTCACCATCCTGCGGCCCGACGAGCACGACCCGGGTGGGCCCCGCGCCCGTCTGCTCCGCTCGGTCGGGCGGCCCATGCCGCGGGTCGAGGTGCGCATCGTCGACCCGGCCGAGATGGTCGACCTGCCCGACGGCGAGGTGGGTGAGGTGTGGGTGCGCACGCCCCAGAACCTGAAGGCCTACTTCGCCGACCGGGGCGCCACCGACGACGCCTTCCCGGAGGGGCGCGACGACGAGGGGCTGGGCTGGTTCCGCACCGGTGACGCCGGCTATCTGGAGGACGGCTACCTGTTCATCCACGACCGGGTGAAGGACATGATCGTGTCCGGTGGGGAGAACGTCTACCCCGCCGAGGTCGAGAACGCCCTCATGGCCCACCCCGACGTGGCCGACGCCGCCGTGATCGGCGTGCCCCACGACAAGTGGGGTGAGACGGTCAAGGCGATCGTCGTGCCGGCCGGCGACGCCGCGCCGGCCGAGGCCGACCTGGTCGCCTGGTGCAAGGAGCGCCTCGCCGGCTTCAAGTGCCCCACGTCGGTGGACACGGTCGAGGCCATCCCCCGGAACCCGTCCGGCAAGATCCTGAAGACCGAGCTGAGGGCCCCCTACTGGGAGGGCCGCGACCGGATGGTGAACTAGGGCGGATGGGGCGCCCGGCCCGGAGGCTCAGCGCCTCCGGGCCGGTGGACGCCTACCCCTGCGAGCCCGACCAGCGGCTGCCGGCCGTGCCGTCGCCCGACCAACGTGAGCCCGACCAGCGGGAGCCGGCCGTGTCGTCGCCCGACCAACGGGAGCCCGACCAACGGGAGCCCGACCAGCGGGAGCCGGCCGTGTCGTCGCCCGACCAACGGGAGCCCGACCAACGGGAGCCGGCCGTGTCGTCGCCCGACCAACGGCTGCCCGACCAACGGGAGCCCGACCAGCGGGAGCCGGCCGTGTCGTCGCCCGACCAGCGGCTGCCCGACCAGCGGGAGCCGGCCGTGTCGTCGCCCGACCAGCGGGAGCCGTCGATGGCGCCCTCGACGGACGGACCCTGACGGGCCGAGGGGACGGCGTCGGCGGCACCGGCGGCCGGGGCGACGGCCACGCCGAGGGCGAGTGCGACGGCGGCGGCGCCGACCCCACGCCGCAGCGTGGAGCGCCGACGGGCCGGGGTGGACGAGGGGACGGATGCATCGGTACGGATCATGCCGCTCCCATCGGCCCGGAACGCTCTGAGCTGAACCGGTGCGAACCCATCGCTCCCACAACTTCAGGGCGGGTCCGCCACCGCCGCACCCAGGTGGTCATCTCGTCACCCGGCATGGGTCGTCCCATGTGGTATCCCTGCCCCCCGTCGCAGCCCAGCCGGGCCAGCCGGTGATAGGTCCCCTCGTCCTCGATGCCCTCGGCGACGATGGTGAGGCCGAGCTCGTGACCGAGGCTGACCATTCCGGACACGATGACCTCGTCGGCTTCCGAGGAGCAGATGCCCGTGACGAAGGACCGGTCGATCTTGAGCTGCTGGACGGGCAGGTCACGTAGATGGGACATCGACGAGTACCCGGTGCCGAAGTCGTCGATGGCGAGCGACACGCCGAGATCCCTCAGTCGACCCATCACGTCGATGGTGCGCTGCCGGTCCCGCACGGCGTCGGTCTCGGTGATCTCGATCTCGATGCTCTCGGCCGGCACCCCGTGGACCTGCAGGAGGGACTCGACCCGGGCCGGCAGGGTCGGGTCGAGCAGGTTGCGGGCCGAGGCGTTGACGGCCACGGGCAGGTGCAGACCGGTCCGGCGCCACGCCGATATCTGCTCCATCACCAGCTCGAGGACCAGATCGGTGAGGGGGGTGATCGCGCCGGTCTGCTCGGCCAGCTCGACGAACTCACCCGGCGGCACCGGACCCAGGTCGGGGTGCCTCCAGCGGGCCAGGGCCTCGACCCCGAGCACGGCCCCGCTGCGGAGGTCGACCTTGGGCTGGTAGTGCAGACCGACCTCCCGGTCGGCGATCGCACCACGCAGCTCGTGGGCGATCCGTAGCCGCCGCTGCCCGTTGCGGGCGTGCTCGGGGCGGTACAGGTGGACCCGCCCGGCGCCGCCCGTCTTGGCCTCGTGCATGGCGGCGTCGGCGTGCTGGATCAGCTCCCCGGGTGTGGTGCCGTGATCGGGGCTGCAGGCGGCCCCCACGCTGGCGGCGATGTCGAAGCTCAGATCGTCCACCCTGACCGGCGTGTCGAGCAGCGCCTGTACCGCCCGGCCCAGGCCCACCACGTCGTCCGGACAGGCCGACACCCGCAGCAGCGCGGCGAAGGCGTCACCCCCGAAGCGGGTGACCAGCGTCCGGTTCCCCAGACCGAGGGCGAGGCGCCGCCCGACCTCGGCCAGCACGGCGTCGCCGACGTCGTGGCCCAGGTTCTCGTTGATGTCCCGGAAGCGGTCGAGGTCGACCATGAGGACCCCGATCCCGGTCGGACCCCCGGACCGCTGCAGCTCCCGGCCCAGCTCGGCTTCCAGGGCGGCACGGTTGGGAAGGCCGGTGAGGCCGTCGGTCAGGCCCTGCTCCCTGACCTCGGCGACCAGCAGGCTGTTGGCGACGGCACCGGCGGCGTGGCCGGCCAGGGCGCTGAACGTGCGCAGGTCCTCCCCGTCCATCTCGCGGGTGTCGGTCTGGTGCCGGCTGAGGACCAGGTAGGCCACCACCCCTCCGTCGTGACGCAGGGGAGCCACCATCCCGTCGCCCGTGCCGATCACGTCGGCCAGTGGCGTGTCACGCAGCGGGACGGGAGCGACGATCGACGCCAGGGCCTCGACGGGGGGACCCGCACCGTCGCGCACCAGGCGGGCCGGGGCGGGACTCACCGTCCACCACCCCGCCCCCAGGTCGCCGAGTGGTCCGGGCAGGAGGACCCGGGCCTCGCGGGTGTTGAGCAGCGAACCCGCCTCGACGAGGATCTCGGCCAGCAGCGCCCGCAGCTCGATGCTCCGACCGATCACGGTGGTGAAGCGGTACAGGGAGTCGAGGTGGAGGTTGTTCCGGAACAGTGTGGCGAACTCCCTGCCGATCAGGAGCCCGCAGCCGAGGAGGGCGAGGACGGCCACGGATGCGGTGGGCTCGATGCGGATGGCCAGCACGGACAGGATGCCCAGGCTGGCCGTCCCCGCCGTGACCACGAGGGAGGCGAGGTACTCATGCAGCCGGTGCTGCCGGGGCCGAGCGCCCTCCGTCAGCCGGATGACGATGGCCACCGCCGTCAGGCCGAGGAGCGAGGCGGCTGCGGCGCTCGCGTACGCGCCGGCGACCGACGCCGGTGAGAGCGTGCGGTCGGCGCCGGCCACGGCCCGGAACACCAGCGCCGCGACCAGCGCTCCCGCTGCGATCTGACCCAGGTTGAAGGCCAGCCGGAGCGGGGCCTGGCGCCGCACCACGAGGGCCACGGCGGAGCCGGCCGTGCAGACCGCCACGACGAGGCCAGGGGGCAGGACGAACAGGGCGATGACGAGCGCCGCCTCGCTGAGGGTCAGGGTGTGGGCCTGGCCACCCGCCTCGAAGTGGAAGTCCATGGCTTGGCCGACGGCGACCGCCAACGCCACGAGGGCGACGACCCGCAGGTCCGTGGCCGGGAACCCGAGGGCGGCCATCCCGGCCACCCCCACCGCCCAGAGCGCAGCGCTCAGGGCGACGACCCGCCGGGTCCGTCCGTCGGGCGCGCCGGGGCGGCGCTCCCCGCGCGCTGCGCTGCCATCTCCCATGCGGTGCCGCCCCGGGCTCGGTCTAGGACCTCGTTCCTGTCGACCGATCGGGGGCCGAGGCGAGGGGTCGACCCGGGTGGGTCAGTCGCGCCCGCCGCTGAGGCTCAGGGACCGCAGACGCCAGGTGGCGAGGGCCAGGACCACGGCCGTGACGACGACCAGCCGGACGATCGCCTCGGTGCCGGTCGGCACGCCCGAGTAGTCGTAGCTGCCGGTGCCCGTCCCGAGGTCGGCGAAGACCCCCCGACCCAGCCATCCCGGCGCGTACTGGGCGATGCCCGACAGGACGGCGCCGAGGAGCTGCTCCACCAGGAAGATGAGCACGAGCGACCACAACGCCGCCAGTCGGAACACCGCTCCGACCAGGACGAACACCGCCACGTACGCCGCGGCCGCGAGCACCGACGCCACCGCCAGCGGTGCGGCGTTGACGGCCGAGCCCGCCACCAGGGCGGCCACCACCGACGCCCCCACGAGCCCCGCCGCCCCGAGCGCCCACGCCGCCAGCCAACGCCCGATCACGATGACCCACACCGGTACCGGGGACAACCAGGTGAGTTGGAACGTGCCGCTCCTGATCTCGGCCCCGAGCGCCCCGTCACCGACGACGAGACAGGCCAGGGGGATGACCAGCCCGAACAGGATGACCAGGGCCACCTCGGCGAAGGCACGGTCGGTCGGCTCGCCGGGGACGTGGGCCAGCAGCCCGACGCCGAGGGCGGCGACGACGAGGCCGCCGTAGAGGACGAGCCACCGTCGGGAGCCCACGGTGATGCGCACTGCGTAGGCGACCACGGCGGCGAAGGCGACCGGCAGCGACGGGGAGCGGGGGGCGGGGCCGGGCGACGGGGTGGTGCCCACCGGGTGGTCGCTCACCGGACCAGCTCCCGGAACAACGCTTCCAGGCTGTCGTCGAGCGGGGCCACCTCGCTCAGCACGACGTCCCGCTCGACGGCCAGGCCGGGCAGGGCGAGGCTCAGGTCACCGGCCCGTGACGTGGCCACCTCCAACCCACCGTCGACGAAGCTCACCCCGGCCACGGCGTCGAGGCCGACCAGGCCGGCCGCAAGCCGGCGGGGCTCGTCGACCCGGAGCCGGAAGCGGCGGGGCGTGTCGGCCATGGCATCGCGGATGGCGTGGTGGTCGCCGGCGGCGGCCAGCCTGCCGTTGACGACGACCACGACCCGGCTCGCCATCATCTCCACCTCGTGGAGCACGTGGGAGCTGACCACGACCGTGCGGCCCTCGGCCCCGAGACGCTGGAACAGGTCGATCAGGGACCGCCGCTGCACCGGGTCGGCGCCGTTCAGCGGCTCGTCGAGCACCAGGACGGTCGGGTCGGTGACCAGGGCGGCAGCCACCTTGGCCCGCTGACGCATGCCCTTGGAGAACCCCCCGACCGGCCGATCGGCCACATCGGTCAGCTCGACGGTGGCGAGCACGTCGTCGACGGCGGAGCGACCCCGCACGCCGTGCAGCGCCGCCGTGTAGCGGACGAGCTGGCGGGTGGTCAGCCCTGGCGGCACGGCGTCGTCCTCGGGCACGAGAGCCACCGACGACTGGACCGACCGGTCCGACCGGGGGTCGCGGCCCCGCACCCGCACCGAGCCCGAGCGGGAGCCGACCAGACCGACCATGGCCCGCATGAGCGTCGTCTTGCCGGCCCCGTTGGGTCCGAGCAGCCCGGCCAGGCCCGGACCGAACGAGCAGCTCAGCTCGGAGAGCGCCACCTTCTGACCAAACCACACCGACACGTCGTCGATCTCGACCACCGGATCGTCGACGAGGGCCGGGTCCCGGTCGTCGGGGGTGGCGGTGCGGCTCCGGGGGGCGGCGTCGGGGAGGGCGGCGGGACCGGGCACGGCGCCGGGACCGGGGGCCTGGTCGGGGTCTCTCCGGGCGGTGAACGGCCGCCTCACGCGTCGACCGTCCGATACCGGCGCCACAGCACGACCAGGCAGGCCCCGACGATGGCGACGTAGGCGGCGACGGCCATCGCGGCGCCGCCGGCCACGCCGGACAGGGCGGTGTCACCCGACAGCTCGCCCAGGAAGACGATGTCGCGTAGCTTGAGGGGCAGCGTCCAGAGGTCCAGCAGCTCCCAGGCCGACGGATCGCGGGGCGCTTCGCCCAGGATGACGTTGGCCACGGTGGTCGAGACCAGCATGCCGCCGGCGAATATGGCGGCGGCGATGACCTTGCGGGTGGTCAGGGAGGCGATCGTGACCCCGATCACCGAGAGGTAGAACGCCACGATGGCGACCGAGAGGGGCGCCTGCCAGAGCACGCCGGCGTTGTCGCGGGTGAAGTCGATGGCACCGTCGGCCACCAGCATCTGCCCCACGAACAGCACCACCTGGGGGATGTAGCCGAAGGCGAACACGACCGTGAAGATGGCGCCGATCTTGGCGACGAGGTAGTCGATGCCGGTGAGCGGGCGCGACAGGACGAGCGACAGCATCCGGTACTGCCGGTCGGGGCAGATGAGGTCGGGGGCGGTGAGCGCGACGAACAGCAGCAGCGCGGTCGAGACGCCCACGTAGTCGCGGAACGAGAAGAACTCGAAGCCCTCCAGCGGCGAGTCGCGTGTCAGGTAGCCGATGCCGACGTTGACGACGGCGGGGATCGTGACGGTGATGAGCAGGAGCCAGGGGAGCACCTTCTGCCGCCACGACCGGCGCAACCCGAGGGCCCGCCGGACGCCGGCACGGAACAGGGCCCGCCGGGCCCCGGACCGGCCCAGTCGCTGACCGGCGTAGGGGCGGTAGCCCCGGTCGTAGACGGCCCCGCTGGCCGCCGTCACGGTGATCCGGCCGGGGCCGGGTCCGCCGGTGATCCGGCCGGGGCCGGGTCCGCCGTCGGCCCGACGGGGGCCGGTCCGGACGCCGACGGGACGACGCCCGCCGAGCTGATGAACACGTCGTCGAGGGAGCCGTGGCCCGACGTCATCCGGTTGAGGGGCAGGCCCAGCTCGGCCAGCACGGCGCACAACCGTGGTGCCACCGCCGCCGGCTCGCCGGACAGCTCGATCTGTCCGGCCGCGACCCGCTGCACGGCCAGGCCCCGCTCGGTCAGCTGGTCGGCCACCGCCTCGGCGCCGAGGCCGACGTCGACGCGGGTCGTGCCGGTGGCGCCCAGCAGGTCGGCGGTGGGGCCGGCCGTGACCAGTCGCCCGGCCTGGAGCATGACGACGTGGTCGCAGATGCGCTCGACGTCCTCCAGCAGGTGGGTCGACAGGAGCACCGAGATGCCGAAGCCGTCGAGGCGGGATACCAGCTCGAGCATCTGCTCCCGCCCGAGCGGGTCGAGCCCGGCGGTGGGCTCGTCGAGGAGCACGAGCTGCGGGTCGGCCACGATGGCCTGGGCCAGCTTGGTCCGCTGACGCATGCCGGTCGAGTACCCCTCGATGGGCCGGAAGCGGGCCTCGTCCAGGCCGACCAGGGCCAGGATGTCGGACGCCCGCTGACGGGCCGACGACGCCGGCAGGCCCGACAGCTCGGCCAGCGACGCCACCAGATCGGAGGCGCTCTGGTCGGTGGGCAGACAGTCGTGCTCGGGCATGAACCCGATGCGCTCCCGCACCGCCACCGGATCGCTGGCCACGTCGACCCCGGCCACCTCGACCCGGCCTCCGTCGGGCCGGGTCAGGCCCATCAGGAGGCGCATGAGGGTCGTCTTGCCGGCCCCGTTGGCCCCCACCAGGCCGACCGTGCCGGCGGGGACCTCGACGGTCAGGCCGTCGACGGCGACCACGCCCCCGAACGACTTGGTCAGGCCGTCGACCCGGATCATCGGACCGTCCATCGGGGGTCAGTCTCGCCGATGCGCGGCGACGGTTCCGGCCACCTGACGGTCGCGGTGCCTCAGCCGGTCAGCACGGGTTCGGGATCCGGATCCGGCGCGCCCGGCGACGGTGGGGGCTGATCGTCCCCGGCGTGCGCCGAGCCCTCGACGTCGATGCGGGGAAGGATGCGGTCGAGCCACCCCGGCAGCCACCAGTTGCGCTCGCCCAACAGCTCCATGGTGGCGGGCACCAGCAGCATGCGGACCAGCGTTGCGTCCAGGAGGACGGCCATACCGAGGCCGACGCCGAACAGCTTGACGATGCGGTCGTCCTCGAAGACGAAGCTGCCGAAGACGACGACCATGATGGCGGCGGCGGCGGAGATGACCCGGGCCGTGGCGGCCAGCCCGTCGGCCACGGACCCGACGGGATCACCGGTGCGGTCGTACTCCTCCTTGATGCGCGACAGGAGGAACACCTCGTAGTCCATCGACAGCCCGAACACGATGGCGAACAGCATCATGGGGATGAACGGCTCGATGGGCGCGCCGTCGCCTAGGCCGAGCAGGCCCGAGAACCATCCCCACTGGAAGATCGCCACCACAACGCCGTAGGCGCTGGCGATGGACAGCACGTTCATGATCACCGCCTTCAGCGGGACCAGGAGCGAGCGGAAGACCACCATCAACAGCAGGAACGACAGCGCCAGCACCACACCGAAGAACAGGACGATCCGCCCGGCCAGGTAGTCGGTGAAGTCGATGTTGGCCGGGACCATGCCCGTGACCGAGACGTCGAGGGTCGTGCCGTCGGTGACCGACGGGATGACCTGGCCCCGGAGGCGCTCGACCAGCTGCTGGGTGGCCTCGTCCTGCGGTGACGTCTCGGGAACCACCTGGATGACGGCGGCGGCCGGGGCGGTGGGATCGTCGGGACGGGCCGGCGACACCGAGGCCACGCCGTCGGTGGCGCCGATGGCCTCGACCAGCGCCGGCAGGGCGGCGGCGTCGCCTGGTGACCCCAGCTCGGCGGCCACGAGGAAGGGTCCGTTGAACCCCGCCCCGAACCCCTCGACCAGCAGTTCGTAGGCCTGGCGGGTGGTGGTGGACTCGGCGTAGTTGGACTCGTCGGAGAAGCCGAGCCGCAGCCCGAGCACCGGCAGGGCCAGCACGACGAGGATGCCGGCACCGAGCGCCACGGCCGCCCACGGGTGGCGCTGCACGACCCGGCTCCAGCGGTACCAGAACGTCTCCCGGAGCGGCCGCCGGGCGCGGGTCGGCACCTCCCGCCGCAGCGGCGCCACGGCGAAGCCGGCCAGGAGCACGATGGCCGCCAGCGGCGCACCGACCAGCAGCGGCTGTACCCCCAGGCCCACGCCCAGGAGGGCGACGGCCACCAACCCGGCGGCGATGAGGCCCCGCCAGCGGGTGACCTCGACCCGCGGCCCGGCGAAACCGATCAGCGCCGGCAGCAGCGTCAGCGAGGCGACCATGGTGATGGCCACGGTCATGGCGGCGCCGATGCCGAGGCCGGAGACGAACTCGAGGCCGATGAGCAGCATCCCGAGCAGCGAGACGACCACGGTCACGCCCGCGAAGAGCACGGCCCGACCGGCCGTGTCCATGGCCACCTCGGTGGCCCGCTCGGGGTCGAGACCCCGGGCCGTGCCCTCCCGGTAGCGGGTGACGATGAACAGCGCGTAGTCGATGCCGACCCCGAGGCCGATCATGGCGCCGATGGTGGTGGCGAAGTCGGGCATCGTCGTGATGTTCGAGATGAGCGTGCTGAGCGCGATGCCGGACGACACGCCGGCCACGGCCACACCCACGGGCAGGCCCATGGCCAGCACCGAGCCGAACGACACGATCAGCACGACGATGGCGAACGAGAGGCCGATGAGCTCGGACTCCGGGGGCTCGAACTCGGCGAGCGCGGCCCCGCCGATCTCGACCCGCAGGCCGTCGACGTCGGGGCGGGCCTCGGCCAGCTCGGCGCCGATCTCGGCCGACTCGACCTGGTCGATGTCCTCGGCGAGCCCCACGGTGGCGAAGGCGATCCGGCCCGCCGTGTCGCCCTGACGGCTCACCTGACCGGCACCCTCCTCGGAGTACGGGCTCGTCACCCGCACCCCCTCGATGGCGTCGGCCCGTGCGAACAGAGCTTCCATGGCCGCCCGAACCTCGGGGTCGCCGACACCCTGGTCGGCCTCGAAGACGATCGATCCGGTGAACCCGCTCCCCTGACCCCCGAAGTACTCGTCGAGCACGTCGAACCCGTCAGCGCTCTCGGAGGCGGGGATGCTGAAGGAGCTGTCGAACGCGCTGCCGATGGCCCCGGCCAGGGCGAACACGACCACGATCAGGCCCAGCCACGCCGCCGCCACCACACGGCGGCGGCGGAAGCACCACGACCCGATGCGGCTGAACATGGCGGGCCCTTCGAACGGGGGACGAGCGGGGGTCACCCTACCGAGGGGGTGTGACAGCGGCGCTGCGCCGGACAGACGTCACACCCGCCGGCGTGCCACACTGGTCGGCCCCGGAGAGGTGCCAGAGCGGACGAATGGGGCTCCCTGCTAAGGAGTTGTGGGTTCTGCCCACCGCGGGTTCGAATCCCGCCCTCTCCGCCACCATGCCGACCGATCATCATGGGGGTCGTCGGCCGATGGCTCGGGTACGGTGCCCTATGCCTTCCGACTCCACCCTCCTCCGCCCGCGAGAGCGCCGGGTGCGGGCCATGGCGGCAGCGGGGTGCTCCCACGACGAGATCGGCCGTCGGCTGCGCTGCTCGTCCGACCACGTCGCCCGCATGCTCGAATGGACCGAAATCCCCCGGCCCACGGGGGTGGCCCACCGTTTCCCCCGGGCCGTCGAGGCCAGGATCGCAGCGCTGCGGGCCGCCGGCGAGTCCGACGATGCCATCGCCCGCCGGTTCCGACGCGAACCCGGCTTTGTCGACCGCATCGCCCTGCTCAGCGGCTACCGGGCCGGCCGGCGATGACGGCCACCTCGTTCATGGTCTGGATCGACCAGGACCTCTGCACCGGTGACGGCATCTGCTCGGAGATCTGCCCCGCCACCTTCGAGCCACGCGACGACGGGCTGTGGGTGGTGCGCGAGGACGCCCAGCACTTCGACTCGACCGTCGTGTTCGACGGGGGCGACGGCAGCGGTCACGGCCCCGACGGGCCGAAGGGCCTGGCCCGCATCCCCGACGCCGTGCTCGACGACGCCATCGACGCCGCCGAGGAGTGCCCCGGTGAGTGCATCATGATCGAGCCCTACGACGCCGACGCCATCGGCGCCCGGGGCGCCTGAGCTCCCCCGCCGGTCAGGCCCCGTCGGCGAGCGCCCAGTCGACGGCGGCGAGGGCGTGGAGGCGGGTGGACGGGAACCACGTGACGTCGACGTCGTCGGGTCCGACCAGCAGCTCGATCTCGGTGCACCCGGCGACGATCCCGGCCGCCCCGGCATCAGACAGGCGACCGATGACCTCCACGTAGCGGGCCCGTGACGCCGGATCGACCACGCCCCGCACCAGCTCGTCGTAGATCACGTCGTGGACGACGCCCCGATCGGCCTCCTCCGGCACGAGGACGGTCAGCCCGTGGGCCCGCTCGAGGCGGGAGCGGTAGAAGTTCTGCTCCATCGTGTAGCGGGTGCCGATCAGCCCGACGGTGCGGACTCCCGCCGCCGCAGCCGCCCGACCGGTGGCGTCGGCGAGATGCAGGAACGGGACGGTGATGGCCGCCTCCACCGCCTCGGCCACGACGTGCATCGTGTTCGTGCAGAGCAGGACGCAGCCGGCGCCGGCAACCTCCAAGGCCCGGGCGTCGCCGGCCAGCAGGTCCCCCGCCTCCCGCCAGCGCCCGCCGGACTGCAGCGCCTCGATGCGGGCGAAGTCGTAGGACCGGACGATCAGCTCGGCGGAGTGGACGCCCCCGAGCCGCCGTCGCACCTCGGTGTTGATGATGCGCTCGTACTCGACCGACGACTCCCAGCTCATGCCACCGAGGAGGCCGATGGTCCTCACCCGGTCCCGGAGGGGGAGATGGCGTAGGCGCAGTGGCGGTCGCCGGCCACCATGTGGTGGGTGCGCTCCACGGCGGCGTCGGGCAGGACCGTGCGGATGAAGTCGATCTCGCTGGTGCAGGCCTGTCCGTAGCGCTGCGCCACGGCGGCGATGGCGCAGTTGTGCTCGACCACCCGGTACTCCCCGGGGCCGACCTCGTCGGCCGTGGCCAGGTAGCCGTCCTCGTCGAGGATGCGGGCCAGCTCGGAGACCCTGGCGGTGAGCGTCGGCAGGGGGTCGAGGCGGGCCCGGGCGGCGGCGATGCGGGTGTCGCGCCGGCGGGCGAACAACCGGTCGACGGTGCCGGCGTCGTCGTCGTCGAGGTAGGCGAGCAGCTCGTTGGTGAGGGCGCCGTACGCCTTGGGGAAGAGGGCGTCGGCCAGCTCCGTGACGTGGTACTCGAACCGGGGGCGGCCCCGCTCACCGGCCGGCCGGGGACGCTCGACCGCCGCCACCAGCCCCTGCTCCACGAGGGCGCTCAGGTGCTGACGGGCGCCGCTCGGCGTCATGTCGAGCTGACCGGCCACGGCCTCGACGCCGGCATCACCGAGGCGCCTCAGCGCGAACAGGACCGCCCGGCGACCGGCCGGCAGCGGGGGCGGGACGGCCACGCCGCCGGCCGCCGATCCCTCCACCGGCCGGGCGGGTCCATGAGACGTCATCACCGCCCAGCGTAGGGAAGCAGCAGGTGCGAGTCGCCGAACTCGTGCCAGCGGTAGCCCTCCTCCCACGCCGCCCCGTAGGCGGCCAGCAGGGGCCCCCGGCCGGCCACCGCCTCCAGCATTGCCAGGTGGCTCGCCTCGGGCTCGTGCCACCCGGTCAGGAGCCCGTCGACGGTCCGCACCCCCCGCTCGGGCGTGACGACGAGGTCGGTGAACCCCGTGGCGGCGCGAACCTCCCCGCCGGGGTCGACCGCGCTCTCCAGGGCCCGGACGACGGTGGTGCCGACGGCGACCACGTGCCCGCCGGCCCTTCGGGTGGCATCAACGGCGGCGGCGGTACCGACCGGGACGGTGAACCGCTCGGGGTAGGGCAGCTCGTCGCCCTCCAGCGAGGAGACGCCGGTGTGCAGCGTGATCGAGGCGAGCCCGACCCCCCGCCGGACGAGGGACGTCACCACCTCGGAGGTGAACGGCAACGCTGCGCTGGGCGCCTCGGCGCTGCCGGGCTCCGCCGCGAACACGGTCTGGTAGTGGGCGAGCGGCCAGTCCCGCTCGACGTAGCGGTAGCGGATGGGCCGCCCGTGCCGGGCCAGCGTGGCGGGCAGGTCGACGTCGTCGTCGACGGCGGCCAGCCACAGCCGTGCCGACCCGGGCCAGGGTCGCAGCAGCGACACCGCGGTCCCGTCCGCCGCGACCGCCGCCGCCGGTCCCGGATCGAGGCGGAGGGGCCGGGTCGAGCCGTTGGCGACGCGCTGGCGGGGCTCCACCATCCACAGCCCGCCGGGCAGCTCCGTCGAGACGTGCAGGACGATGGCCCGGTCATCGGTGAGCACGGCGTCGACGGCGGCCGGACGGGTCCCGGACGTGTTGACGACGACGAGGTCACCGGGGTCGAGGTGGTCGGCGAACCGGTCGAAGCGGGTGTGGACAGGGTCATCGTCGCCCGGAGACACCATGAGCCGCACGTGGTCCCGCCTGAGCCCCCTGGCCTCGGGCGGCTCGCCGGCGTGGTGGCGCTCGGCCAGCTCGATGCCGAGCGGCGGCGCCGTGGGACGGTCGGTGGTGGCGAGCGTCATGCCGCCACCTCCGCCGTCGCTGCGTAGCGCCCGCTGGCGTGGTCACCGAGGACGAGGGTGAGGACGGCGTCGGCGGCCGAGGCCGGGTCGGGCCGGTCGGAGATGTCCTCGCCCGGGAAGGCCGCCTGGTGCATCTCGGTGCGCATGTCACCGGGGTCGACGGCGAGCACCCGCCACTCGGGGTGCTCGGCGGCGAGCACCCGGCTCACCTGATCCAGGGCCGCCTTGGACGAGCCGTAGCCGCCCCAGCCGGTGTAGGCGCCGACGGCGGCGTCGGAGCTGACGTTGACGATCACCGCCCCGGGGCCGAGGTCGTCGGCGAGGGCGCCGACGAGGGCCACAGGGGCAACGACGTTGACGTCGAGGGTGTGGCGCAGCGTGTCGGGGTCGATGGCGTCGAGCGCCGGCAGCGGTGAGGCCCCGAGCGTGCTGGCGTTGTTGACGACGAGGCGGACGCCGCCGAGCCGACGGGCGGCGTCGGCCAGGGCGCGGCGGTGGTCGGGGTCGCTGACGTCGCCCACCACCGCCTCGATGACGGCACCCGGTCGGGCGGCGGCCCGGAGGTCGGCGGCGGCGGAGGTCAGGCGGTCCGATCGGCGGGCGTCGACGACCAGTGACCACCCGTCGGCGGCGAGTCGACGGGCGAGGGCGAGGCCGAGACCCTGTGAGGCCCCGGTGACGACGGCGGTGCGATTGCTCATGGGTGGCTCCGATTCGTGGGCGTGCCCCCATTAGAATAACTAATTGCTTGGTTTATTCCTCACCAGGACGCCTCCACCTCCAGCCCGCCTCCCCGGGGAGGCGGCGGTGGGGGCCGACCTGGGGGTCCGTCGGGCGGGCCGGCGGCCGGGCCGGACACCCGCAGGCCCAGGCGGCGGGCCGTGCCGGCGATGCCGCCCGGCAGGGCGAGGGTCAGCACGGCCAGGACGACGCCGTACACGATGCCGGTGCTGGCGCTGAAGCCGGCCCCCTCGGTGGCCCACGGCACCCCCACCACCAGCGCCCCGCCGATGACCGCCCCTGGTACCGAGGCGGCCCCCCCGATGACCAGGGCGGTGAAGAGCTGGATGGACAGGATCAGCTCGAAGTCGGTGACGCTCACGAACGGGCGCACCAGGATCAGCATCCCGCCGCCCACACCGGTCACCGCCGCGCCGACACCGAAGGCGAGGACCTTCGTACGGGCCACGTCGATGCCGCAGGCGGCGGCGGCCACCTCCCGTTCCCGCACCGCCTCCAGGCTGCGCCCCACCCGGCTGCGGACCAGGTTCGACACCGCGGCGAAGGCCACCACGGCCACCACGACCACGAGGACGTGGCGCCACCGGTGATCGTCGGTGGCGTCGATGCCGGTCCACGCCGGGGCCACGACGTCGGCCGGCACCCGTTTGCCGCCGAAGCCGCCGGTGAGGCCGTCGAGCTCGACCACGATCACCGGGAAGGCGGCGGCCAGCGCGAGGGTGGTCAGCGCGAGGAACAGACCCCGGATGCGCAGCGCCGGCAGGCCGACCACCACCCCGGCGACGAGGCAGGCCACTCCACCCGCCGGGATGGCGGCCAGGATCGGCCAGCCGTGGTCGGCGGCGAGGACGGCGGTCGTGTAGGCGCCGAGGCCCATGAAGGCGCCGTGGCCGAGCGAGACCTGCCCGGTGTACCCGGACACGACCTGGAGCCCGAGGACCCCGACGGCCAACGCCACCGCCCGGGTGACGCGCTGGGCGTCGAGGGGGTCGAGGACCCACGCGGAGGCCAGGACGACGGCCACGACCACGGCCCACAGGGCCGGCCGGCGCAGCCACCCCGGCGCGGTCACGGGTTGACCGCCGAGGCCGGCCGTCCGAGCAGGCCCCGGGGCCGGAGCACGAGCACGGCCACGATCAGCAGGAACGCCACGATCAGGTCGTGCTCGCCGCCGATCGGACCGACGTAGCCGGCCAGCATGGTCTGGGTGATGCTGACCACCATCCCGCCGACGATGGCTCCGATCGGGGAGTCGAGCCCGCCCAGCACGGCGGCGGCGAAGGAGTAGACGAGCAGGCGCTGCATCATGTCCGGCTCGAGGAGCGCCGTCGGGGCCACCAGTGCCCCCGCCACCGCACCCAGGGCGGCGGCCAGCGCCCAGCCCAGCATGAGGGTCCGGTCGGCGTCGACGCCGACCAGCTCGGCGGAGTCCCGGTTGGACGACACGGCCCGGAAGGCGAGGCCGAGACGGGTCCGTTGCAGGAAGACCCACAGGGCCAGCAGCACGGCGAGGAGGGTGAGCCACACGCCGAGCGAGTCGAGCCACAGGCGGGCACCCCCGACGCCCACGAAGTCGTCGTTGTCGTCGGGGAAGGGGGTGGGGAAGGGCCGGAACGCGGTCCCCCACACCTCGGCCGCCAGGGAGTTGGCGGCCAGGAAGATGGCCAGCGTGATGCTGACCACGGCCAGGGCGGACCGCTGGTGCTCGACGGGCCGCACCAGGGTCCGCTCCAGCGCGGCGCCGACCACCAGCGACACGGCCACGGCGCCGAGGATGGCCAGCGGCACGGGCCAGGGCGTGCCCAGCAGATCGGCGGCCAGCCCGGTGCCGGCCAGGGCCGGGGTGGCCGGCGTCACGAGCACCAGCGCCACGTAGGTGGACAGCATGGCCAGCTCGCCCTGGGCGAAGTTGAGGATGCCGGTGCTGCGGTGGATGAGCACCAGGGCCAGGGCCAGGGCGGCGTAGATGGCCCCGTTGGTCAGCGCGTCGAAGAGGCGCTGGAGGAACAGCGTCACGGCGCCCCCCCGGGCGCGACGGGGCCCGGAGGACGGATCCTCCGGGCCCCGGTCATCGACTCGTGGTGGCGATCAGCCGGCGTAGTTCTCGGCCAGGCCGGACGTCCCGTAGGCCCCGACCTCGCCCTCGAGGCTGATGACCTCCCCGACGTCCTGGTAGCCGCCGTCACCACCCTCACGGACGAACTCCCGGACCTGGCCCCCCTCGATGAGGTAGGCATCCTCCAGTCCGCTCATCTCCGCCGTGATGCCGTCGATGAGGAGCGGGTTGTCCATGTCGAGGGTGCGGTTGGCCAGCAGGATGTTGGGTCGGTTGAGCCCGCCCGGCAGCGCAGCGGCGTCCCTCAGAATCTGCTCGCCGAAGATGGCGAAGAGCCAGCCGGTGGCGTAGGTGGTCTGGTTCGGGTCGAGACCCTGTGACTCGACTGTCTCCCGGAAGAACTGCACGAACTCGTCGTCGTCGTACTGGGGATCGTTCGGATCCTTCACGTAGGCGACCAGTCTCACACCCTCGCCGGCCGGCGGCGTCAGGGGCTCGAAGAACTGCGAGATCGCCGCACAGGTGCCCGACATCAGCACCAACGGGTCCCATGAGCTCTTGGCCACCTCGTCCATGGCCTGGGTGCAGAACTGCCCCGAGGTCTGGATGAGGAACACGTCGGGCTCCGACGACGCCAATGTCGTGACCTCGTTGATGAGGTTGGGAGCGGTCGGATCGTGAAACTCCTGGGCCACGATCTCGATGTCCGAACCCTCGATGGCGGCCCGGAAGCCGCGATCGTAGGCAGCCCCGAAGTCGTTGTTGAACGTGATCACGCCCACGGTCGCACCGTCAGGAAACTCGTCTTGCAGGTAGGTGGCCCACAGCGCCGCCTCGGTGCCGTAGTCGATCTGCATGCCGGTCGTCCACGGGTACTGCACCGGATCGCCCCAGTTGGGGGCGCCGGTGGCGTTCAGGAGCTGCGGGATGCACTCCTCGTTGAGCTCGTCGATGACGGCCAGGTTGTTGGGCGTGCCCAGCACGCCCATGAAGGCAGCCACACCCTCGCTGGTAATCAGCTCCTCGACGTTCTCGACGGTGCGGGCCGCCTCGTAGCCGTCGTCGCGGACGATCAGCTCGATCTGGCGACCGTCGATGCCACCCTCGGAGTTGACCCAGTCGAAGTAGGACTCCATGCCCTCGGCGATCAGGCCGAAGCCGGCGAAGGGACCGGACTGCGGGAGGCTGATGCCGATCTCGATCGAGTCGTCGGTGATGCCCTCCGCCGGTTCCCAGTCACCCGGGCACTCGCTGGTGTCGAGCTCGAAGCCGCCGGTGCCGACGTAGACGCCGTCGCCGTCGGGGTCGCCCAGGTCTCCGGACGCCTCCGCCCCCGTCGTCTCGTCGTCCACCTCGTCGGCGGCGTCGTCGACCTCGTCGACCACCTCGTCGGCGGCGTCGTCGACCTCGTCGGTCACCTCGTCGGCGGCGTCGCCGACGTCGAGGGTGTCATCGTCGTCACCGCAGGCGGCGGCGATCAGGGTCAGGCAGGTGAGCAATGCGAGGGTACGCAGCCACCTCTGGCGTCGGTGCATCGGGGTCCTCTCATCGGTGGGTGTCGGTCGTCGGCCCCGCACGACGTGATGACGCCGGACGCGAGACCGGCACACCACCCGGGAGGGCGGTGTGCCGGCGGATCGCTCCCCGACGTCGGGGCGGAGCCTACCTCGACTCAGCCGGCGTACTCCTCGGCGAGACCGGACTCGCCGTACACACCGACCTCACCCTCCAGGCTGATCAGGTCGCCGACGGGCGAGTAGCCGCCCTCGCCGGCGTCGTTGCGGACGAACTCCTGCACCTCACCGGCCTCGATGGTGTAGGCGTCCTCCAGGCCGCTCAGCCGCGACTCGATGCCGTCGAGCAGCAGCGGGTGCTCGACGTCGAGCATGCGGTTGGCGATCACCAGGTTGGCCCGGTTCACCCCGCCCGGTAGCTGGGTGGCGATCTCCATGATCTCCTCGAAGAAGATGGCGAACACCCAGCCGGTGGCGTAGGTGGTCTGGGCCGGATCGAGGTCCTGGCTCTCCAGCGTCTCCTGGTAGAACTGCACGAACTCGTCGTCGGCGTAGGCGGGGTCGTTGACGTCCTTCACCGAGGCGACGATGCGCACACCCTCACCGGCCGGCGGCGTGAGCGGCTCGAAGAACTGCGAGATCGACGCACACGTGGCCGACATCATGACCAGCGGGTCCCACGACGCCTTGGCCACCTCGTCCATGGCCTGGGTGCAGAACTGCCCCGTGGTCTGGATGAGGAAGACGTCGGCGTCGGTGGAGGCCAGCGTGGTCACCTCGTTGATGAGGTTCGGCGCCGTCGGATCGTGGAACTCCTGGGCCACGATCTCGATGTCGGAGCCGTCGATGGCGGCCCGGAAGCCCCGGTCGTAGGCGGCACCGAAGTCGTTGTTGTAGGTGATCAGGGCCACCGTGGCGCCGTCGGGGAACTCGGTCTGCAGGTGCTCACCCCAGAGGGCCGCCTCGGTTGCGTAGTCGATCTGCATGCCGGTGGTCCACGGGTAGGTGATCGGATCGCCCCAGTTGGGGGCGCCGGTGCCGTTCAGGAGCTGCGGGATGCAGTCCTCGTTCATGTCGTCGATGATGGCCAGGTTGTTGGGCGTGCCCAGCACGGTGACCAGGGCGGCGACGTTCTCGGAGGCGACCAGCTCTTCGACGTTCTCGACGGTACGGGCCGCCTCGTAGCCGTCGTCACGCACCGCCAGGTCGATGGTGTAGCCGCCGACGCCGCCGTTGGTCTCGTTGATGTGGTCGAAATACGACTCCATCCCGGTGGCCAGGAGGCCGAACCCGGCCAGCGGACCCGACTGGGGCAGCGACTGGCCGATCTTGATGGAGTCCTCGGTGATGCCCTCCATGTTGTCCCAGTCGCCCGGGCACTCGTTGGTGTCGAGCTCGAAGCCGGCGGTACCGACGTAGACGCCGTCGCCGTCGGGGTCGCCGAGCTCGCTCATGTCCATGTCGCCGGCGGCACCCTCGTCGGTGTCGTCGTCGTCCATCTCGTCCAGCTCGTCGTCGGCCTCGTCGACCGCGTCGTCCAGCTCGTCGTCGGCCTCGTCGACCGCGTCGTCGACCTCCTCGGTGACCTCGTCGACAGCGTCACCCACCTCGTCACCGACTTCGACGGAGTCGTCGTCGCCACAGGCCGCCGCTACCAGCGACAGGCTCAACAGGAGCGCGATCCAGCGCCACGATCGTCGTTGCCTCATGCGATGTTCTCCCTCTCGTCGTGTACGGGCCGGGGCCTCTCAGCGGGGGTCGATGAGAGGACGTTCGGTGGTATCCGCCCCACCCCACGGTGTGGCGGACGTCACACCCCGGCCGCACGGCGCACTGTAGCCGGGGGTGAGCCGACACAAAGCGCGGCCTGTCCGGGTGGAGGGGGTGGAGGCCGCGCCCGGGCGGCGCCCACCCCGCCCGCCGCGGTCAGCCGGTGTAGCTCTCGGCGAGGCCGGACTCCCCGTACACACCGACCTCACCCTCGAGGCTGATCAGATCGCTGACCTCCTCGAAGCCACCCTCGCCGGCGTCGTTGCGGACGAAGGCGTCGATCCGGCCCCCCTCGATCAGGTAGGCGTCCTCGGCGCCGTCCATGATGGCCGTCAGACCGTCGAGCAGCAGCGGGTGCTCGACATCGAGCATCCGGTTGCCGATGACCAGGTTGGCCCGGTTCACCCCGCCCGGGAGGGCGGCGGCGTTCTTCACGATCTCCTCGAAGAAGATGGCGAAGATCCAGCCCGTGGCGTAGGTGGTCTGGGTCGGGTCGAGATCGGCCGCCCGCATCGTCTCCTGGTAGAACTGCACGAACTCGTCGTCGGCGTACTGCGGGTCGTTCACGTCCTTGAACGTCGCCACCAGGCGCACACCCTCACCGGCCGGTGGCGTTAGCGGCTCGAAGAACTGCGAGATCGACGCACACGTGGCCGACATCATCACCAGCGGGTCCCACGACGCCTTGGCCACCTCGTCCATGGCCTGGGTGCAGAACTGCCCGGAGGTCTGGATGAGGAAGACGTCGGCGTTGGTCGACGCCAGCGTGGTCACCTCGTTGATGAGGTTCGGCGCCGTCGGGTCGTGGAACTCCTGGGCTGCGATCTCGATGTTCGTGCCCTCGATGGCGGCCTCGAAGCCCCGGTCGTAGGCCGCGCCGAAGTCGTTGTTGAACGTGACGATGGCGACCGACGCACCGTCGGGGAACTCCTGTTGCAGGTGCTCACCCCACAGGGCCGCCTCGGTGGCGTAGTCGAGCTGCATGCCCGTGGTCCACGGGTGCTCCACGGCGTCGCCCCACTGCGGGGCGCCGGTGCCGTTCAGGAGCTGCGGCACGCAGTCCTCGTTCATGTCGTCGAAGATGGCCAGGTTGTTGGGTGTGCCGATCACCGTCACCAGACCGGCCACCTCCTCGGCGTTGATCAGCTCGTCGACGTTCTCCACCGTGCGGGCCGCCTCGTAGCCGTCATCGCGGCTCTCGAGCTCGATGGTGAACCCCTCGACGCCCCCGCTCTCGTTCAGGTGGTCGAAGTACGCCTCCATGCCGACGGCGATGAGGCCGAAGCCGGCCAGGGGACCCGACTGGGCCAGCGAGATCCCCATCGTGACGGAGTCGTCGGTGATGCCCTGCATGTTGTCCCAGTCGCTCGGACAGTCGTTGGTGTCGAGCTCGAAACCGGCCGGGCCGACGTAGACGCCGTCGCCGTCGGGATCACCCAGCTCACCCGTGTCCATCGGGTCCGCGGACCCGTCGGACGGCTCGTCCGACGTGGTCGCAGGCGCCTCCTCACCGGGCTCCGTGTCGGGCGGGTCGGTGGCCACCGGGGCGACGTCGACGTCGTCGTCGTCACCGCAGGCCGCGGCCACGAGGCCGAGGGCGAGCACCAGCGCGAGCAGACGCCACGGGCGCCGTCGTGGGTTCATCAGATGGTCCCTCCGTGTCGGACGCGGACCGTTGCAGTGCCGGGGCCCGACCGCCCGCCCGCGTCGGCGGCCGGGCCCCGTGGAGGACCTAGCCGGGGTAGTTCTCCGCCAGCCCGCTCGTCCCGTACGCACCGACCTCACCCTCCAGGCTGACGACGTCGGTCACGTCCTCGTAGCCACCCTCGCCGGCGTCGTTGCGGAAGAACTCCTGGATGACACCACCCTCGATGAGGTAGGCGTCCTCCAGGCCGTTCATCCGGGCCGTGACGCCCTCCAGGAGGAGGGGGTGTTCGTAGTCGATCATCCGGTTGGCCAGGATGATGTTGGCCCGGTTGAGACCGCCCGGCAGCGCCGACGCCTCCTTCAGTATCTCCTCGGCGTAGAGGGCGAACAGCCAACCGGTGGCGTAGGTGGTCTGGGTCGGGTCGAGGTCCTGGGATTCCAGCGTCTCCCGGTAGAACTGCACGAACTCGTCATCGGCGTACCTCGGGTCGTTGACGTCCTTGTAGGAGTTGACGATGCGGACACCCTCGCCGGCGGGCGCCGGTAGCGGATCGAAGAACTGCGAGATCGACGCGCACCCGGCGTGCATGTAGATGAGTGGGTCCCACGACGACTTGGCCACCTCGTCCATCGCCTGGGTGCAGAACTGGCCCGAGGTCTCGAGCAGGAGCACGTCGGCGTCGGTCGAGGCCAGGGTGGTGATCTCGTTGATGAGGTTCGGCGCGGTCGGGTCGTGCTTCTCCTGACCGACGATCTCGAGGTTGGTCCCCTCGATGGCGGCCCGGAAACCTTTCTCGTAGAACGCGCCGAAGTCGTTGTTGAAGGTCAGCTCGGCCACCGTGGCACCGTCGGGGAACTCCTCCAGGATGTTCTGGGCCCAGACGGCCGGCTCGGTGGCGTAGTCGATCTGCTGACCCGTCGTCCACGGATAGTTCACGGGATCACCCCACGTAGGGGCGCCGGTGGCGTTCAGGAGCTGCGGCACGCAGCTGTCGTTCATGTCGTCCACGATGGCCAGGTTGTTGGGCGTCCCGAGCACGGTCACCAGTGCGGCCACGTTCTCGGAGGTGAGCAGCTCGTCGACGTTCTCGACGGTGCGGGCCGCCTCGTAGCTGTCGTCCTTGGTGACGAACTCGATCGTGCGGCCGTCGATGCCGCCCTCGGAGTTGACGTGGTCGAAGTACGACTCCATCCCCACGGCGATGAGACCGAAACCGGCCAGCGGGCCCGACTGCGGCATTGACGAGCCCAGCTTGATCGAGTCCTCGGTGATGCCCTGGGTGTTGTCCCAGTCGCTCGGACACTCGCCGGTGTCGATCTCGAACCCGCCGGTGCCGACGTAGACACCGTCGCCGTCGGGATCGCCCAGGTCGCCGTCCATGGCGGCCTCCTCGCCGCCGTCGTCGGGCGGATCCTCCTCGCCGCCGTCGTCGGGAGCGGGCGTGGTGGCCCCGACCCCTCCCTCCTCGTCGGGCTCGGCCGCCTCGGTGACCTCCTCGGCCACCGTGGTCGCACCGTCGTCGTCACCGCAGGCGGCGCCCAGCAGGGCCAGCGCGAGCGCCAGCGAGAGCGTTGGCAGCAGTCGTCGATGTCGGATCATCGTGTCCCCCTCGTGTCGGTGTCCGCGCTCTGTCCCCCGCGCCGAGACGCCCCGCGCTCGACTCGGCCCCCCCGTCGGCCTAGCGGTGCAGTGGCACCTCGGCCTCGTCGGCCTTCTCGTGGGGCACACCCTCCACCGCCGACGGCGGCGCCACCGTGTCGGGCCGCGTCACCGAGACGGGCTGGGGCACCACCGTCACGAACTTGGACCGGATCAGGCGCAGGCCGTAGACGATCCCGCCGGGCATCACGAACGTCAGGATGATGAGGATCACGCCCAGCACGGCGGTGCCCAGCGCCTCGGGGTTCGAGCCGATGAAGTCGATGTTGTTGGCCGAGAACTCCCGGCCCCAGTACGGCAGGAAGACGACGGCCAGGCCGCCCAGGATGGCACCGGTGAGCGTGGCCACGCCGCCCACGACGAGACCGACCAGCAGGAAGATGGCGAGGACCAGCCCGAAGTCGGTGTCGCTCACGAAGCTGGTCTTCATGGTGAACATCGACCCGGCCACCGAGGCGATGGCGGCGCTGAAGCCGAACGTGAGGACCTTGAACATCGGCACGTTCACGCCGCTGACGGCGGCACCGGTCTCGTTGTCGCGGATGGCGATGATGGCCCGCCCGACGCGACTCCGCACCAGCCCACGCACCAGGAGGAACGACACGAACGCCACCGCCAGGAGCAGCAGGTAGACCCAGATGTAGTCGTTGCGGGGATCGATGCCCGTCCACGACGGTGGATCGAGGTCGGCCGGTACCCGCTTGCCGTTGGCCCCGCCGGTCAACCCGTCGTACTTCTTGATGAGGGTGGGCAGGATCAGGCCGAGGCCGAGGGTGACGAGGGCGAGGTAGAGGCCCTTGATGCGCAGGGCGGGGATGCCCACGATCAGGCCCACGACGAACGCCGCCACCATGCCGACGGGGATGGTCAGCAGGTAGGGCCAGTTGTAGTCGGCCACCAGGATGGCCGTGGCGTAGGCGCCCATGCCCATGAAGAAGCTGTGGCCGAGCGAGATCTGCCCGGTGTAGCCGATCACCAGGTTGAGGCCGAGGACGGCGACCATCATGTATAGCGCCGTCTGGAACTGACCGATGCGGAACTCCCCGCTGATGCCGGGGACCAGCTCGAAGGGGATGGCGATGGCGACGGCGGCCAGCAGGCCCCAGGCCACCACCTGGTAGATCCGGTGGGCGGTCGAGCCGTGCTCGAGCTTGACGGGCAGGTTCATGTGCTCCCCCTCGGTGATCGACGCGGCCCGCTCACACCCGCTCCACCGCCTTCGTACCGAACAGCCCGGCCGGACGGACGAGCAGCACGGCCAGGATGACGACGATGGCGGCGGTCAGCGACAGCTCGCTGCCGATGAACTTGACGTACTCGACGACCACGGCCTCGGCGATCCCGATGATGAGACCGCCCAGCATGGCCCCGCCGATCGAGTCGAGGCCGCCCAGGGTCGCGGCGGCGAACGAGTAGATGAGCAGACCCGCCATCATGTTGGGCTGCAGGAAGATGATGGGCGCCACCAGGGTGGCTCCCAGCGTGCCGATGGCGGCGGCGATGGCCCACCCGAACTGCAGGGTGCGCCCGACGTGGATGCCGACCAGCTCGGACGACTCGAGGTTCGACGACACAGCCCGGAAGGCCAGGCCGACCTTGGTCTTGTTGAGCATGATGTACAGGAGCCCGATGACGGCGAGGGCCACGACCGGTATTCCGATGCGGTCGTAGCGGATGCGGGCCCCGAACAGGTCGAAGGAGTCGGCCACCTCGGAAGGGAACACGCTCGGGAACGACCGGGGGTCGAACTGCCAGATGAAGCCGGCGGCGGCGTTGATGATGAGGAACAGGCCCAGGGTGATGATGACCAGGGGCAGGTGGTTGGCCGGGTCGAAGGGGCGGATGAGGGTCCGCTCGATGAGGGCGGCGGCGACCGCCATGATGACCATGGCCAGGAGGATCGACAGCCACACCCAGATCCCCTGCTCGACGGCCAGCACGTAGGCCACGAAGGCCCCGATCATGGCCATCTCGCCCTGGGCGAAGTTGATGAGACCCGTCGATTTGAAGATCAGCACCAGCGCCAACGCCACGGCGGCGTAGATGCCGCCGTTGACGAGGCCGTTGACGATGACCTGGAAGAGCAGCCCGGTGTCCACGTGTCTCTCCTCAGTACCCCAGGTAGGCCTTGCGAACGGCCTCGTCCTCGCGCATGGCGTGCGCCTCGCCGGAGGCGGCGATCTCGCCGACCTCCAGCACGTAGGCACGGTCGGCGATGTCGAGGGCCAGGTTGGCGTTCTGCTCGACGACGAGCATGGTGATGCCCTCCTCGTTGTTGAGGGCGGCGAGCCGGCGGAACAGGTCCTGCACGATGATCGGGGCGAGTCCGAGCGACGGCTCGTCGAGCAGCAGCAGCCGGGGCCTGCCCATGAGGGCACGCGACACGGCCAGCATCTGCTGCTCGCCACCGCTCAGGCTCCCCGCCGGCTGGTGCTTGCGCTCCTCCAGCCGGGGGAACACCTCGAACCACCGCTGGATGTCGGACTGCACCTCGGAGGACTTCTTCGAGGAGCGGGCGTAGGCACCGACCTCGAGGTTGTCGATCACGTTGAGCTCGGGGAACGTCCCCCTGCCCTGGGGCACGTGGGCCACGCCCCGTCGGGCCACGTCCGCGGTCTTCTTGCCGGTGATGTCCTGACCGTCGAGCACCACCGAGCCTCTGGTGTCGACCATGCCGCAGACGGCCCGCAGGGTCGTGGTCTTGCCGGCGCCGTTGGCGCCGAGGATGACGACGACCTCGCCCTCGTCGACGTGGAAGTCGATGCCGTGGAGGACCTGGACCGGCCCGTACGAGGCGTGGAGGCCCGTCACCTCGAGCATGCGCCTGCCGGCCCCGGCCGTGCCGCCGTCGACCGTCGCGGTGGCGGTGCTGACCGCACCCACGTCGCTCATCGTTGCCTCCTTGCCGGGCGGGGGGTCATGCCGGGGTTCCGAGGTAGGCCTCGACCACCTTCGGGTCGGCCTGCACCTCGGCCGGCGTGCCCTCGGCGATCTTGGCTCCGAAATCGAGCACGACGACCTTGTCGGAGATGCCCATGACCATGGCCATGTGGTGCTCGACCAGCAGGACGGTGAGATTGTGGCGGTCGCGCAGGCCCCGCACGACCTCGGCCAGCTCCTCGACCTCGGCGTGGGTGAGACCGCTGGCGGGCTCGTCGAGCATGAGGAGCCGGGGGTTGCCGATGAGGGCACGGGCCAGCTCGATGCGCTTGAGCGTGCCGTACGGGAGACCGGCGGCCTGGTTGAACGCGTAAGGGGTGAGGTCGAGCTCGTCGAGGGCGAGCCAGGCCCGTTCCCGCAGCTCCCGCTCCTCCTTGCGCACGCCGATGCGGAGGGGGGCGGTGATGAAGTTGGCCTTGGAGTCGGTGTGGGCGCCGACCATGACGTTCTCCAGCACGGTCATGCCCGGCCAGAGGGCGAGGTTCTGGAAGGTGCGGTAGACGCCCACCTGGGAGATGCGGTGGGGCGCCGAGGCCAGGAGGTCACCGTCGTCGAAGCGGATGGTGCCCTCGGTGGGGTCGTAGATGCGACTGATGACGTTGAACAGCGTCGTCTTGCCGGCGCCGTTGGGACCGATCAACCCGCAGATCTGGCCCTCCTCGACGTCGAAGCTCAGATCGGAGAGCGCCACGATCCCGCCGAAGCGGACCGTGATGTCACGGACCTCCAGCAACGTCACCAGTCGTACCCCCTCGGCTCGTCGAACGGGCCGGCAACTTAGCACGTGTCCTGCGTCACATCGGACATCGACGACGGGACTCCGGCCCGGCGCCGGGTCGGGCCCGCCTCGAGGCGTGACCTCTGTCACCGTCAGCGGCGAGCGCTGCATGTTGCGTTCGTGTTGCCGACGTGTAATGTGACCGCAACATCTCACTGACGGACCCGCACTCCCGGATCAGCTCGGAGGCGTCGCACCCCGCGACGCACGACCGGCTCTTCCGTCGACCCGCACGGACGGTGGCGTCCGGCGGCGGAAAGGCACACCGCCATGGCTCCCCCCATCCCTCCCACGACGTTGGCGCGCGCCTGTGTCGCCGCCCTCGTGATCGCCCTCCTCGTGACCCTCTGGTCGCCGACAGCGGCCCACGCAGCCGAGCCCCCCACGTTCGGTGGTGCGGGTGTCACGTTGTTCCATCCCGGTGGAGCGGACCCCCTCGACGCACCGGCGGTGGTCGGTGCGGTCGGTGTGGCCGCTGCCGACGGTGATGCCGCCGGTTGGATCGCCTCGGCCGACGGTGCCGTCCTCGCCTTCGGCGGCGCCCCCGACCTCGGCGGCGTCCAGGGCCTCGGCGTGACGGTCGTCGGCATCGCCCGCTCGGGACCGGACGGGTACTGGCTCGTGGCCGACGACGGCGGCGTCTTCGCCTTCGGCGACGCCCGCTTCCACGGATCCCTCGCCGCCCGCAGCCTCAACGGGCCCATCGTCGGGATGGCCCCCACCCCCACGGGCGACGGGTACTGGCTCGTGGCCGCCGACGGCGGCGTCTTCGCCTTCGGCGACGCCCGTTTCCACGGGTCGGTCGCCGGACGTGCCCTCAACCGACCCATCGTGGGCATGGCCGGGTCCTGGAGCGGTGGGGGCTACTGGCTGGTCGCCGACGACGGCGGCGTCTTCGCCTTCGGCGACGCCCGCTTCCGCGGGTCCACCGGCAACCTCCGCCTCAACCGACCGGTGGTCGGCATGGCCGCCACACCCCGAGGTGACGGCTACTGGCTCGTCGCCGCCGACGGCGGGGTGTTCGCCTTCGGCGACGCCCCGTTCCTCGGCTCGGCGGCCGAGGTGAGCCTGGCCGGACCGGTGGCGGCCCTCAGCCCGCGGTCCGACGGAGGCGGCTACCTCCTGGCCGTCGCCGCCCCGCCACCGGAGCCCGAGCCCGCACCCCCGCCCCTCAGCGAGGCGGAGCGGTACTACCGGTCGATGACGCCGGGCCGGATCGCCACGTGGGACCGGGTGGCCCAGTGCGAGTCCACCGGCCGGTGGGACGTCAGCACCGGCAACGGCTATTACGGCGGCGTGCAGTTCAGCCGCCGCTCCTGGCGCCTCGTCGGGGGGACCGGGTACCCACACCACCACTCCCGGATCGAGCAGATCTACCGCGCCGAGCTGCTCCTCGACATCCAGGGTTGGGGGGCGTGGCCGGTGTGCAGCCGCCGCCTCGGGCTGCGCTGACGGCTCAGGTCGTGGCGACCCGGAGGACCGCCTGGGGGTCGAACCACTCCGTCCACGCCGCCACCATCCCGTCGCGGACGGTGAAGCGCCAGCAGTACCGGTTGGCGTAGGCGCGCCCGTCGGGGAACGACCCCTCCGACCGGTTGACGACGAAGCAGACCTCGGGGTCCTGGGTCTGGTGGTGCTCGGCGTCGAGGAAGACGAGGTGGTCCATGCGGGCCCGGGCGTCGGCGAAGCGGGTGCGGATCTCGTCGATCCCCTCGAAGTGACGGGGCCGGCCCTCCGGGGCGAAGGGCGTGTCGACCACGCAGTCGTCGGCGATCAGCGCCAGCCAGGCGTCGGTGTCACCCCGGCCGAGCAGGTCGAAGAAGCGGCCGGTGACGGCGGCGAGGTCCTCGGGCATCGGACGGACCGTACCTGCGCCCCGGGGTGGCGTGCCTCCCTCCGCGGTGGCCGGGCTGGCACCATGCACGACGTGCGGTTCGCACTCGTCGTCGTGGGCGCGGTGGCCGGCTCGGCTGCGCTGGTCGCGCCGGCGGCGGCCGACACGTCACCTCCTCCCGCCGTGGCCGTGGCTGCGGACGGCGAGGGAGGGATCTGGGTGGTGGACGCCACCGGCGGGGTGCTCGCGCTGGGTGGTGCCCACCATCTCGGGGGACTGACGCCGGTCGACCCGGCCGAGCCCGTGGTCGGTGCGGCCGGTGCTCCGAGCGGCGACGGCTACTGGATGGTGGCCGCCGACGGCGGGGTCTTCTCGTTCGGCGACGCCGACTTCCACGGCGCAGCCACCATGAACCCCTCAGGCGGCAACCTCACCCTCAACCAACCCATCGTCGGCATGGCCCCCACCCCCACCGGCCACGGCTACTGGCTCGTCGCCGCCGACGGCGGCATCTTCGCCTACGGCGACGCCGACTTCCACGGCGCAGCCACCATGAACCCCTCAGGAGGCAACCTCACCCTCAACCAACCCGTCGTCGGCATGGCCCCCACCCCCACCGGCCACGGCTACTGGCTCGTCGCCGCCGACGGCGGCATCTTCGCCTACGGCGACGCCGACTTCCACGGCTCCACCGGCAACCTCACCCTCAACCAACCCGTCGTCGGCATGGCCCCCACCCCCACCGGCCACGGCTACTGGCTCGTCGCCGCCGACGGCGGCATCTTCGCCTACGGCGACGCCGACTTCCACGGCTCCACCGGCAACCTCACCCTGGTCTCGCCGGTCGTGGCCATGGTGCCGACGGGGGGCGGGTACCTGCTCGGCGCGGGCGACGGCGGCATCTTCGCCTTCGGCACCCCCCACCCGGGCAGTCGCGGTGAGATCGACGTGCCCGACGGATGGTGGGCCGCCGACGCGGGTCCGGTCACGGCGGGCGTGTCGATCCTGACCCTGCGCCGGCCCGACCAGGTGGCCACCGTGGTCGAGGTCGACCGGGCCGCCGGGCTGGAGCTGGACGTGGTGGTCGCGTCCGGTGGCGTCCTCGCCCCGAACGGGGGAAGGGGCGAGACCGTGCCCGCGCTGTGCCGCCGGGTGGCGTGCCTCGTCGGCGTGAACGGCGACTTCTTCGATCTCGACGACCGGGAGACCTACGGAGCGCTGGTGGTCGGGGGGGAGGTGCTGCGCACGCCCCGGCCGTTCCACGCCCAGCTCCGGGTGCTCGTCGACGGCAGCCTGGAGACCAGCGGCGAGACGTGGGGTGTCGACGTGTCGAGTCCCCTCGGCAACCTGCGCCTGGGCGGGCTCAACGTCGAGCCGGCCGCCGACACCGTGACCGCCTACACGGCCGCGGCCGGACGCCGGGCCCCGGTGGTGGTCCCGATCCAGCCGCCGCCGCCGGAACCGCCCGAGCCACCGGAACCGCCCGAGCCACCGGAACCGCCCGGGCCCCCGCCCCCACCGGAGCCCCCCGAGCCGCCGGAACCGCCCGAGCCCCCGCCCCCGGAGCCGGTGGTCGAGATGACGCTGCGCCTCGACGACCCCGGGCCGCTCCGGGCCGCCACCCGCCGCCGGCTGGTCCCGGTCTCACTGCGCGACGGCGCCCACGGCACGCCCCTCGGCCCTCGCGACGTTTTCCTCGTGGGCCGCGGCTCCGGCGCCGACGACCTGGTGGCGCTGTGGGCCATCCTCGGCGAGGATCGGGGCCCGGCCGAGCTGGTCGTCGGCGGTGATCCCCGGGTGGAGGAGAGCGTCGGGGCGTCTCCGCCGCTGCTGAGCGACGGCATCGAGGTCGATTCGGGCACTCCCCTGACCGGTCGCCACCCCCGCACCGTGGTGGCCCAGCGGGGTGACGGCACCCTCCTGTTCGTGGCGGTGGACGGTCGGGCTCCCGGCCGGGCGGGGATGCGCGTCGACGAGCTGATCGGCCTGGTCGGGAGACTCGACGCCGACGTGGCCGCCAACCTCGACGGGGGCGGTTCCACGACGCTCGTCGCCGGCGGCGTCGTCCGCAACCGTCCGAGCGACGGCGCCCTGCGCCCCGTCGCCAACGGCCTGGTGCTCGTGGCCCGCTGAGGGACCGGTCCGCTAGCATGGCGGGTTCCCGGCGCTCGTAGCTCAATTGGATAGAGCATCTGACTACGGATCAGAAGGTTGGGGGTTCGAGTCCCTCCGAGCGCGCCAGGCACCTGTGTCTGCTCAGCAGCGCTGATGCCCCTCCGGGCCTCGCCTTCTCGGCGGGGCCGTCGGTGTTCCAGGGGGACGATGTAGGCAGGTTGCATGCGAAGCCCTGCCCGTGGCGTGGAAGCAGACGGGCCATCCGACCGTCCAGCACCAGCGCGACGGTCGGATGGTGCGGTTCGACGGCATCGACACCCCGAGCCCGCCGGCGCCGCCGTCCGCGCCAGTCCGGCACGTGCCCATCCGGCGCTCCGCCCAGACCGCAGCGAGCTCGTTCACGGCGGCCGCCTTCAGGGTCCTGTCCTGTGTGTCAAGAGAAACGACACCAATGGCACCAATCCGACCGGTCGTGGTAAGACGACAGAAGGTCGGAACGCTCTGGTGTTCGCCGACGGTGAGCGCATCGAGACCGAGACCAACTAGTAGCACAAGAGAGCGGTTCGAGGGCCTGCTCAGCTTTCGGACCAGACCGCCGGTGATCGCTCGGCGTCAGAACTTGCGGTCGATTGCGTTTGGAGACGGCGAGCTCCGAACTCAGCGAACGCCGCCGCCAGGAGAAAACCGAAGACGAGATGGATGGCCAGCTCGAACGGTTTGTTCGGCATCTGGAACTGATCGAGCCACACCTCGGCGATGACGAGGAAGTTGACGACGAACAGGGCGGCGCCGTACACACCGCCAGCGACACCGAGAAGCCCAGTGGTGCGAAGCCACGGCACGGCCAGAGCGAACACCATGCCGTAGATCGCCGAGATGGCGAGGTGCACCGCCCACCCCGTGCCGACGTCGGCCGCCCCGCTCATGAGCGCGCTCTTGCCCTCGACAACCGTGGAGATCAACCGCAGCGGATCACCGGGCGCACCCATGGGCATCGAGTCGGCGAACCACATGGTCACGAAGGCGAAGACCAGGCCGGCGACGACGCCTCCGAGGGCTCCCCGGACCAGGCGGCCCTGCAGCGGTTCTGCCCGGGTCGTCGCCGCCTCACCATTCATCCCTGGCGTCGTTCGGCTCACCGGCCAGTGGCTCATCGGAACCCCGCGGTCGGCACCACCAGCCGGCGTGCCACACGACGTACCCTGTCGACGACGTCCAGGTCCCTCGTCACCTCCCGCTCCTCCCCACGTCCCCGCTGACGGCAGCTTCGCCACCACCCCGGACACTGCTCTTCACAGGTACCGTCTCGGCCGGGCTCGAACCGTTACAGATCACGGTGCCCTGATCAGCCCGGGAGGCCGGGTAGGTTCAGCTCCCGCGATGGAGGAGCGGTCGACCCTGGGGTCTGCTGGTGGCGACGCCGCGTTGGTGGCTGCGCTGCGCGCCGGCGACGAGGAGGCGTTCCGGTTGCTGGTCGAGCGCCACTACGACACGATGCTGCGGGTTGCCCGAGCCCACGTGGCCACCCGCGAGACGGCCGAGGACGTCGTCCAGGAATCCCTCCTGGGCGTCATCAACGGCATCGACCGCTTCGAGGGACGATCCTCGCTGCGGACCTGGCTCCTGCACATCGTGGCCAACCGAGCCAAGACCCAGGGCCAGCGCGACGCTCGCACCGAAGCCTTCTCACCGCTCGCCGACGAGCTCGGGGGTGACCTTCCGACCTTCGCGGCGGACCGCTTCTTCGGGACGGGTCGCTGGGCCGGCTACTGGCAGAACCCGCCCAGCGCCCGGGAGCACCCCGAGGCCAGCGTGCTCGCCGACGAGGCGATCGACAAGATCCTCGCCGCGGTCGAGGCCCTTCCCCCCGGCCAGCGAGCGGTGATGACGCTGCGGGACCTCGACGGGTTCAGCGCAGCGGAGGTGTGCGAGCTGCTCGACCTCACCGAGACGAACCAGCGCGTGCTGCTCCACCGGGCCCGCACCAGGGTGCGCGGCGCACTGGAGCGCTACCTCGACGATCGGAGCGGGGCGTGGTGACGCACCAGCCCCGCTACCGCTGCATCGACTTCGTCGAATCGATAACCGACTGGATGGAGGACGCCCTTGACGAGGATGAGCGCCTCGCCCTGGAAGAGCATCTCGTCGTCTGTGCCGACTGCACCGAGTATCTCGCGCAGCTCAGGCTCACGACGACCGTCCTCCGCCACCTGCGCGACCACCAGCGCCTGACCGCCCCACCGCCCTCTGCTGCCGAGGCGCTGCTTGCTGCGTTCCGTCAGCGCCGGCGAGACGATCTCAGCTGAGCGGATCGAGACCGAGCCGCTCCGCCAGCCAGGAGGACTGGAACGCCCGCTCCGCGATGTAGCCCCGGTCGAACACTCCCCGGTCGTCGTCGTCAGCGGCGGCGGCATGGCCGGCCGAGTAGGCCGCCGCAAACGGCGATGCGGACGCCATGCCCCAACCAGCTCGATCCGCAGCGTCAGCAGCCAGCGCAACGGCCTTGCCCTCGAACGTAGAGTCGTCGACGTCGTCGCCCAGGGCAGCCAGCTCGTCCAGCGTCGTCACAGCGGAGACCGTCTCGAAGAGCCCTTCCACCCCGCCGGGCCGACGACGGAACGGCCAGATCCCATGTCGCCGCGGACGCCGGCCGCTCACCCCCGTCCGGTCCACCTGACGGCGAAGTGCGTCCAGGCCACGATCGTGGCTGCGCCAGGCCCCCACCTCGGCCAGCTCACGCACCGCGACCGGATAGTCGTCGATGCGGCGGACCAACCGGCCTCGTGAGGCGACCACCTTGTGGCCGGACTCGACGACGACCCCCTCGATGTCCACCTCCCACAACGTGGCCCCGAGCCAGTACGCCAGATCGGCCGGCCGGCAGGCGTGGACCCCGACCCGACAGGCCGAGGCCGCCGTCTCGTCGACCCACCGGTCCCGGTTCCACGACACCCCGGTGAACGGAGCCCGTCCGTCAGCATCCAGGAACTTGTACGCCCTCACCGCTCCAGCTTCGCACCAGGGCAGCCATCACGCCGCTCGACGTCCGAGTCCGGCCGACAGGTCACCCGGGTCAGGACTGGAGCGACCCGTCGGTTGGAGGAGGCTCCGGCTCACGGGAGCCCCCTCCAACACCCGGTCCCCCACTGGGGCGCTCATCTAGCGGGGGCAGACGATCCGATCAGTCGAACTCCACGATGATCGGGCAGTTGGAGATGCCGGGGAGGGCCCGTAGACCCTCCAGGCTGTCGTTGGGCACCCCGGCACCGCCGCTGGTGATGAGCCCCTCCTCGAACAGGTCGGCGATGTCGTCGTGATCCCTCACCCGCCTCACTCGACCGTTGTCGATCGCCCGCTCCGTCCACACCGCCGGGGAGACGTCCCAGATGGGGCTGTAGTCCCGGTCGTCCGGGACCTCCTGGGTGACGTTGAGCGGATCGCCCTGACCCAGGATCGCCGAAACCAGTCCCTGGCGTTGGGGGTTGTCCGCCCCGCGGCGGCCGTTCACGATCGGGATGATCGCCGAGCGAGCCGACGTGTCGCGATCGTTCGAGCCCTCCCCGGGTGCGGCGTTGAGGTTCGGTGCGAACGTCGAGCCCTCGAGGGCTGCGACGAGTTCGACCGAGCCCTCCTGGTGCAGGTACTGGACGCGGTTGCCCTCGTAGAAGCCGTCCAAGGTGTCAAGCTCCACCGTCCTGTTCTCGAAGTCGATGTTCACGACGGCATCGTGCAAGCCGGAATCGTTCGCCACCTGCGAGGCGTTCAGCACGACCCGCCCGTTGGTGGTCACGAGGGGGCTGTAGTCGGCGTCGCCGACCGCGCCGGCCTGGAACTCGGCCGGCGGGAACACGGTGGGTCCTGGAACAACGATCCGTTCCGGGCTGAAGTCGACGGTACCGGTGAAGTGCAACCGGCCGTCCCGACGAGTCGCCCGCTGCACCGCCTTGGTCCCGAGAGCGTTGGCCATCTTCTCCGAGAAGTTCACACCCCGTCGGCGGGCGTCCTTCTTGGAGGACGATTCGGTGACGACGTACCACACCGTGTCACCGTCGTGGCGTCCCTCGAACAGGGGCAGTGTCACGGTGCCGCTAGGGCGATCGATGGCGATCGCGCTCTCGACGAACACCTCGGCATCGTCCATGCCGGCTCCGGCCGGAAGCGCTCCCACCGATCCGGCGAGCGCCAGGGTGAGCACCGCTGCGGCCACCCGCCTGGCAGATCTCTTCGTCATCAGTTGTCCTCCGAGGGTCGTGCGTCCTCGATCAGTGGTCCCGACCGGGCGACGCTCTCACCTCAACTGTCTCGCCAGACCCTGAGCCGTTACGGATCTCGACCCTCACCTCAGCCTGGATCCACCGATCAGGTAGGAGTCTGAGGGCCGCCCCTCCGCAAAACTGCCTCCCTGAGCAGGGACGATGTTGGCGTCAGTAAGCCGAGTCGCACCCGAGCAGTTCACAGCCCAGTTGGGGTGGAGGCGCTGGTCAACGCCACCGTGCGCCTTCCGGGCCGGGTGGGCGGGGCCATCCCGGGCCGCAAGGTCTTGACGCTGGTGCACGCCATGGTGGCCGGCGCACCCACATCGACCGCGCCGACGTGCTGCGCCCGGGTGCCACCGACGCCGTGCTGGACCACCGGGTCATGGCCCCTCCACGGTGGGGACGTTCCTGCGTTCCTCCACGTTCGGTCATGTCCGCCAGCTCGAAGCCGTCGCCGGCCAGATGCTGGCCGGGGCGAGGGCGGCGGGGGCGGGACCAGGCCCCCGTCAGCTGGCCGCCGACGTGGACTCCACGATCTGTGAGGTCCACGGCCACGCCAAGGCCGGTTCCGCCTACGGCTACACGGAGTGGCTGGGCTACCACCCCATCGTGGCCAACCGGGCCGACACCGCCCGGGACAACCTCCCCGCACTGCACACCTGGCCACGCGACGATTCGTGCCGAAATACACGGACCATCGATCGTGAGCTGCCCCGACTCGTCGACGGCGGCGACCCGAACGTGGTGGCCGCCGACCTCCTCGGCCACAGCCCCGACATGCTGATGGGCACCAACGCCCACGTCCTCCCCGAGTCCGTCCGCACCGTCACCGACAAGATCGGACAACGGGCCGACGGGCTGATCGGCTGACCCCGCGCGCGAGGACGCGCCCATGACCCTGTCGCCCCGGACCACCGGCCTCCGCGGAGTGCACGTCCGACGAAACGCGGTTGGCGGCGATCTGCGAGGGCTGGGGGCTGGGGGCTGTCGGTCGTCGGTTCCGTCGCCCGCGGCGAGACCTCCGAGGACAGCGACGTCGACCTCCTCTACGCATTGCGGCCCGGCCGACGCCTCGGTTTCGCCATCAACCGCCTGGAGGACGAATTGGCCGTGCTGATCGGCCGGCCGGTCGACCTTCGACGGTTCCGGTCGGCGGCGCGACCGGCGAGGATGGCGCAACTCCGGCGTCTGTGCTGAGATGAACGGTCACCAGGCACGGTGGCCCGCCCCGGCCGCACGCCTGTCTCGTCTCGAGGGGAGAGGGAACCCATGACGACCCGCGACCGTGACCGCCGTCGAGCACGCCGCCGGCACCGGCTCTGGAGGGTGGTGGCGCTCATGGCCGTGCTCGCCCTCGTGGCCGCTGCCTGCGGCGACGACGACGACGACACCACGGTGGAGCCTGCCGACGACGTGACCGAGCAGCCAGCCGAGGACACGACCGCCGAGGACACCACCGCCGAGGACACCGCCGCCGACGGCACCGAGGAGGAGCCCGACGACGGGTCGGCCGAGGCCCCGAGCGGCGAGCCGATCAGGACCATGACGGTGACCACGCTCAACGCCGCCGGCCCGACCTACGAGAACATCGCCAACACGGCCATGGCCTACCAGGAGTACATCAACGCCCGTGGGGGCATCGCCGGGCGGCCGCTCGAGGTCACGGTCTGCGACGAGATGTTCGATCCGGCGGTGGCGACCACCTGCGCCCGGGAAGCGGTCGAGAACGACATGGTGGCGGTCGTCGGATCGTTCACGTTCTTCGCCGAGAGCATCGTGCCGGTGATCGCCGACTCCGACATCACCTGGTTCGGACCCTGCTGCCCGATCACGCCGTCGGAGCTGACCAGCCCCCACTCGTTCCCGATCGGCAACCAGCCCATGTACTCCGTCGGCGCCGTGAAGCGGGCCATCGACGACGGCTGCCAGAACCTCAACGCCGTCGTCATCGACGGTGCCCAGATCTTCCTCCCGCCCATGGAGAACGCCATCGGCGCGCTCGGGCAGAGCTTCGGAGAGGTGATCATCCTGCCGCCCACGGCCCAGGACTACTCCGCCGAGGTCGCCCAGGCCACCGACGGCGCCGACTGCGTGATCACCGTCATCTCCGAGACGCCCTACATCACCTGGAACACGGCGTGGGCTCAGTCCGGCACCGACGCCCGCCAGTACGGACCCCAGGGCAACCTCAACGAGGTGTCGGCGGCCGGCAACGAGGAGGCCACCGACGGCGACGTCATCGCCGGCATGTACCCCGACATCTCGACCGAGCCGTGGGACGAGTTCCGGGCGGCGCTCGAGGAGGGCGGTTACGACATCGAGGCGCTCGACTACAACAGCCTCGGTGGCATGGGCACCTGGGCCGCCTACGAGGGGTTCACCCAGATCGCCGAGGGCATCGAGGGCGACATCACGGCCGAGTCGTTCTTCGAGGCCGCCTCGAACACCTCGAACCTCGACCTCGACGGCATGGTGCCCGTCCTCGACTTCACCCAGGAGTGGACCGACGGCCTGGAGGGCTACGAGCGGCTGTTCCACCGCGGCGTCGTGTTCAGCGTCCTCGAGAACGGCGAGGTCGTGCCGCTGACCACGGAGTTCGAGGACGTCAGCGACCTGGCCACCGGCGAGGCCGGCTGACCCGGCCGGGGGCAGAGCCACAGGGGGGGTCATGGACGAGGTCATCAGGTTCGCACTGTTGGGCCTCGGCGTCGGGGCGTTGTACGCGTTCGCCTCCCAGGGCCTGATCGTCATCTACCGGGGCACCGGCGTCCTCAACTTCTCGCTGGGCGCCACCGCCATCGCCGGCGTCTTCCTGCAGTGGGAGCTGCAGTACGAGCAGGGGTGGCCGTTCCTCCTGGCGGCGCTCGCCGGCGTGGCACTGTCGGCGTTCCTCGGCGTGCTCACGCACTGGGTGATCATGCGGCCCCTCGGTCGCGCCAGCTCCCTGATCAGGGTGATCGCCACGCTCGGGGTGCTGGTCACCGTCCAGGCGGCGGTGGTGATCCGCTACGGGTCGGCGCCCCGCCAGGTCGACAGCTGGCTGCCCACGTCACGGGTCAACCTGTGGGGCGAGGTCGGCACGACGGTCGACCGCTTCATCCTCCTCGGCATCGCCGGGGCGTCGGCGCTGGCGCTCTGGGCGCTGTACCGGTCGAGCCGCTTCGGTCTCGCCACCGAGGCGGTGTCGGAGAGCGAACGGTCGGCCGCCGCCGTCGGCATCTCGCCGAACCGGATCGCCATGCTCAACTGGGCGCTGGGCTCGGCCATCGCCGCGGTGGCCGGGATCCTCGTCGTGCCGATCATCACGCTGCAGGTCACGGCGATGACGTCGCTCGTCCTGGCGGCGCTGGCCGCGGCGCTGGTCGCCGACTTCAGGTCCTTCCCGATCGCCACCGCGGCCGGCCTGGGTCTCGGGATCGGTCAGACGCTCGTGGGGCGCTTCGTCGACCAGCAGGGCCTCGGGCCGTCGCTGCCGTTCCTCGTCATCATCGTGTTCCTCGTGTTCCGGGGCCGGTCGCTGCCGCTGCGCGACTACCTGCTGCGGGAGCTGCCCATGATCGGCAACGGGCGCATGTCGTGGGACTGGACGCTGTTCGCGTGCGGCGCTCTCGTGTTCGTCATGTTGACCGCGGAGCCGAGGTGGATCGACGCCATCACCGTGTCGCTGAGCGCGGCGATCATCCTCCTGTCGATCGTGGTGCTGACCGGATACGCCGGACAGCTGTCCCTGGCCCAGTACACGATCGCCGGCTTCGGCGCGTACGTCGCCGGGCGCCTGGTCGCCGTCTTCGACATCCCGTTCGTGCTGGGGTTGGTGGCCGGGGTCGCCGCCGCCGTGCCGCTGGGTCTGGTGTTCGGCCTGCCGGCGGCACGGACCCGGGGGATCAACCTCGCCATCGTGACGCTCGGCCTGGGGACGACCATCGAGCTCATGCTGTTTCGCAACCGGAACTACACCGGCGGCGTCCAGGGCACCCAGGTCGGCAACCCCGACCTGTTCGGCTACGACATCGGATCGATCCGCCACCCGGCCCGCTACGGGATGTTCGCGCTGGTCATGGCGGTGCTGGCCGTGTGGGTGGTGTCGAACGTCCGGCGGGGCCGCAGCGGACGCCGACTCGTGGCCGTACGCACCAACGAGCGGGCGGCGGCGGCGCTCGGCATCGACGTGATGGCGGCCAAGCTCTTCGCGTTCTCGTTCGCGGCGGCCATCGCCGCGCTGGGCGGCATCGTCCTGTCGTTCCGGCTCAGCTCGATCAGCTACCAGTCGTTCACCAACTTCGACTCGATCACCTACGTCGGCCTGGCCCTGGTCGGTGGGGTCGGGCACCTGCTCGGCGCGTTCGTCGGGGCCACCATGGCCACGGCGGGGTTCAGCCAGGAGGTCCTCGAGTCGCACTGGGACGGCGTCGGACGCTTCATCCAGCTGATCAGCGGCATCTCCATCCTGCTGATGGTGCTGGCCTACAAGGACGGTGTCGCCGCGGAGTGGGTCAAGATCTTCCGCGTCCTCAAGAAGGCGAGGAAGTGGGGCCGCACGTACATCATCGAGCTCGACGACGTCGCCGGTCCCGACGCCGGCGGCGAGCACCGGTCCCGGGTCACGCCCCGGAGCCTCACCATGGAGGGGCTGACCGTGCGGTACGGCGCGGTGGTCGCCGTCGACGACGTCAGCTTCCGGCTCGAACCCGGCACGGTCACCGGCCTCATCGGCCCGAACGGGGCGGGCAAGACGTCGCTCATCGACGCCATCAGCGGCTTCACCCGGGCGGAGGGCCGCGTGGTGGTCGACGACGCCGACCTGACCAGGCTCGGGCCGACGAAACGGGCCCGAGCCGGGGTGGCCCGGTCGTTCCAGTCACTCGAGCTGTTCGAGGACTCGACCGTGTTCGAGAACCTCAGCGTGGCGGCCGACCCCCAGGACGGGTGGTCCTACCTCCGCGACCTCGTGTGGCCCGCCAACCCGCCCTTCCCCCCCGAGGTGGTGCGGACCATCGTCGAGTTCCAGCTCGACCACGACCTCCATCGCGACGTGAGGGACCTCTCGTACGGCAAGCGGCGGCTGCTCGCCATCGCCCGGGCGGTCGCCATGCATCCCAGCGTGCTCCTGCTCGACGAGCCGGCGGCCGGTCTGAGCTCGGCTGAGAGCGCCGAGCTGGCCACGGTCGTGCGCCGCCTGGCCGACGAGTGGGGCATGGCCGTCCTCGTCGTCGAGCACGACATGAACTTCGTGATGGGCGTCTGTGACCGGGTGGTCGTCCTCGATTTCGGCACGATGATCGCGGCGGGCTCCCCCGACGAGGTCCGCGCCGACCCGGTCGTGATCGCCGCCTACCTCGGCGACGAGACCGACGACGACGCCGTCGACCGGGCGGCGCCACCGCACGCCCCGGCACCGGTCGGTGGGGGCGGGGCGTGAGACCTCTCCTGCAGACCCGCAACCTGAAGGCGGGCTACCAGGGTCGGGAGGTGGTCCGGGCCGTCAACCTCACCGTCCGCCGGGGTGAGGTGGTGTGCCTGCTCGGTCCCAACGGCGCCGGCAAGACGACCACGCTGCTCACCATCGCCGGTGAGCTGGCGCCGGTCGACGGCATCGTCATGTTCGACAACGTGCCGACCTTCACGCCGCTGCACCAACGCGTCAGCGACGGTGGCCTCGGCCTGGTGACCGAGGAGCGGCTGGTGTTCACCAGGATGTCGGCACGCGACAACCTGCGCCTGGCCGGCGGTTCGGTCGACGCTGCGCTCGAGCTGTTCCCCGAGCTCGAGCCCCGGCTGTCGGTGCGGGGCGGGATGCTGTCGGGCGGTGAGCAGCAGATGCTGGCCCTCGCCCGGGCCCTCGGCCGCAACCCGCAGCTCCTGTTGGCCGACGAGCTGTCGCTCGGCCTGGCGCCGAAGATCGTGGACCGGCTGCTCGGCGCGGTCCGCACCGTGGCCGACGAGCAGGGCACCGGGGCCCTGATCGTCGAGCAGCACGCCCGCAAGGCCCTCAAGTACGCCGACCGGATGTACCTCATGGCCCGCGGTCAGATGCTGTTGGAGCTACCCGCCGACGAGGCCATCCGGCGCCTCGACGAGATCGAGGAGGCCTACCTGCGGGGCACCTCCGAGACCGAGGAGGACCACCTCGAGCGGCTGCGTCGGAAGAACAAGCGCAAGGCGTGGCGGCGTCAGCGGGTCAGGGAGCGGGAGCTGGCCCGGCTGACCGGCCGCGTCGTCTCGACCAGGAGGGAAGAAGATGACGAGTACTACCTGGAAGCGGAGCACCAGCGGCGTGAACTACGTCGGAGGAGGTAGCTGACATGGGATACCGGACCGCGGAGCTGCCCCCGGTCGAGCTCGACGAGTTCGACAAGATCCCGTTCTTCGAGCGGATGAAGCTGCTGCAGCTCCACTGGGTGGAGCACGGCTTCGGCACACCGAAGCAGACGGGGAACTTCTACGCCTGGAAGATCTTCTTCTACGGGCTGTTCGGGCTGATCTTCGCCGGGGCGTTCACGGCCGGGCTCGAGTTCGACGACATCGGCGGCTGGTGGGACGAGCCGATCCTCTACCAGAAGCTCATGATCTGGACGATCCTGCTCGAGGTCATGGGGCTGGCCGCCACGTGCGGTCCGCTCGCCTTCCACTTCGATCCGCCCATCGGGGGGATCCTGTACTGGTGGCAGAACGACACGCTCCGGGTACCCCCCTACCCGAACCACGTCCCGTTCACCAAGGGCAACCGCCGCACCCCGTGGGACACCGCCGTCTACAAGCTGATCCTGGCCAGCCTGGTCCTGCTCCTGTTCCTCTCGGGCGACCAGGTCGACGGGCTACCGGAGGACAGCGCCGGGGTGCTGCCGCAGTGGGCCATCCTGATCTACTGCGGGCTGATCCTGTTGATGGGTCTGCGCGACAAGGTGGTGTTCCTGTCGTCGCGCGCCGAGCAGTACGTGCCGACGCTGCTGTGCTTCGCCCTCTTCAGCAACGTCGTCGACATGATCATCGCCGCCAAGATCTTCATGGTCGTGATCTGGATGGGGGCCGGCTTCTCGAAGCTGCAGCACGGCTTCTCGGCCACGGTGGCGATCATGGTCCAGAACACGCCCTGGGTCGTGTGGGACAGGTTCCGGAAGGCCACGGTCAGGGACTACCCGAACGACCTGCGACCGTCCCGGGTCACCCACGCCCTGGCCCACATCGGGGGAACGACGTGTGAGCTGGTCATGCCGCTCGTGCTGCTCTTCTCGCCGTGGCCGTGGCTGACATGGGTGGCGATCGTGTCGATCTGGATGCTCCACACGTTCATCATCTCGACGTTCCCCCTGGCGGTGCCGCTGGAGTGGAACGTGTTCTTCATCTTCGCCGTCTGGTTCCTGTTCTCCCGCTTCCACGTCAGCGACGGCTACGGGGTCGGCGACATGGAACCGGTCCTGCTCGGCATCGTGGTGTGCGCGGCCCTGGCGCCGATCGTGCTCGGGGCGCTGCGCCCGCAGTACGTCTCGTTCCTGGTGGGGATGAAGCAGTACGCCGGCAACTGGGCGTCGGCCACGTTCTCGTTCCGTGACAAGTCGATGGAGGATCGGATCAACGAGCGGATCGTGAAGTCGGCCGACAACCAGATCGACCAGATCGAGCCCCTGTTCGGCAAGGAGATCTCGGAGATCTTCATCCAGAAGGCGGTGGCGTTCCGGATGATGCACCCGATGGGGCGCATGCACATCTCGGCCCTGATGCGCCACGTCGACGACCTCGACAGCCGGGTCCAACGGGAGGGCGAGTTCGTGAGCAACGTCCTGACCGGCTGGAACTTCGGCGACGGCCACTGCCTCGACGAGCGCCTGATCGAGGGGCTCCAGGAGCGGTGCCGGTACGAGCCCGGTGACGTGGTGATCGCCTGGACCGAGTCCCAGCCGGCCTTCACCAAGAAGGTGCAGTACCGCGTGATCGACGCCGCGCTCGGCACGGTCGAGAAGGGCTGGTACCACAACGACGACGCCGCCAGCGAGCAGCCCTGGCTGCCCAACGGACCGATCCCCCACACGGTGACGTGGACCCGGCCGGGCTACGAGCCGGCCGGCGTGGCCCACCCCGGTACGGGCGGCCGGACATGACGTGACCCACCCCGCCGCCCCGGGGGGAGAGGTGGGCACCCAGCACCTCGTCGACGAGGCGGAGCTGGACGGGCTCGTGGACGACGGGTCCATCGACCTGCCCTCCCGGTGGCGGACCACGGTCCGGGGGCCCATGCCGCCCTCGGAGGAGCTCGTCCGTGACGGGCGCGCCGAGCTTCCCTGAGCGGACGGGGCCTCCGCTCAGGCGGGAGGGACCGGGGCAGTCACCGGCTCCGGTCCGGCAGCCGCCGTGGTCGGTGGGCGGCGGCGGCGGGACCCGACCATGATGGCGCCGAGCGCCGTCGTGACGACACCCATGCCCAGGAACTGCCACAGCACCACCTGCTCGCCGAGGAAGGCCCAGGCGAGCAGGGTCGACGTGACCGGGATGGCGAGGGTCAGGGTCGAGCCGATCCAGATGGGGATCTTGTCGAGGCTCCAGTTCATGAGCAGGTGTCCGAGCAACCCCGGGCCCAGCGCCAACAGCCCGATCCAGAACCAGTTGGTGGCGGTCGGCAGACCCATGTCCGACTCGAACACGAAGGCGACCGGGGTGACCACCACCGTGGCGATCACCGTCGTGGAGGCCGTGTACTCCTGGGCGCTGACCCGGGAGCGGGTCAGCTTGGACGCCACGAAGTAGCCGGTCCAGGCGAACAGCGCGCCGACCGAGAGCAGGTCACCCCGCCAGCTCCACTCCGGCACGCCGGCCGAGGCGAACATGACGACGGCCACGCCGCCGATGGCGACCAGCGACAGGGCGACGTGGCTGCGGCGGACGGTCTCGCCGAACAGCGGCCACGCCAGGAACACGACGAGGACGGGCTGGATCGCCCCGATCACGGTGGCGTTGGCGATGGTCGTGGCCTTGACGGCGGTGAAGAAGAACACCAGGTCGACACCCAGTGCGAGCCCACCCCACAACGACACGCGGAGGGCCCGCCACCCGAGCCGGACCCCCCGGGCCCGCAGGAACAGCCACACGGCTCCGCTGTAGAGCCACATGCGGTAGAAGACGATGGCCAGGCCACCCATGTCGATGCCCTTGGCCAGCACCCCCGACGAGGCCCAGGCCACCATGGCCGCCCCCGCCGCCAGGAGGCCGACCGGGCTGGCAGGACCGGACGAGTCGGGGGGCGCGTTCGGGGGGGCCACCATCGGCGGCGACGGTACCGGTCGGCCGACGGGTCAGGACAGTGAGAGGGTGCCGTCCACGACCTGGCGGGCCACCTCGGCCAACTTGCACCGGTGCGACCGGGCGTGCCGGCGGATCCGGTCGAAGGCCACGTCGGTGGCGACCTGGTCGCGCCCGCTGATGACACCCTTGGCCTGCTCGATCACGACCCGGCTGGACAGCGCCCGCTCCAGCTGGTCCCGCACCTCCTCTCCGGCGGAGTGGTCACGCTGGTGCACGATCCCGATGGTGGCCATGTCGGCGAAGCCGGTGCCGACGACGATGTCGCGCTCCGAGAGCGGGCCCGGGATCGAGCTGTAGACGTTGAGCACACCGATCGTTTCGTCCCGCAGACGGAGGGGGAAGGCGTGGGCGGCGCGGAACCCCAGCTCGAGGGCCCTCGGCGCCCAGGCCGGCCAGGTGGACCGGTCGGCCTCGATCTCGGGACTGCTCACCTGCTGACCCGTCGCGAACGCCTCGACGCACGGTCCCTCACCATGGGCGATCTGGTGGGCCTCGATGGCCTCCATGACCTCGCTCGACGCCGCCACGAACCGCAGCTCGCCACCGTCGGCGAGCGACAGGCCGGCGTGGTCGGCCCCGAGCACCCGCACCGACGACCGCACGAGGTCACCCAGCAGCTCCACGAGGTCGTAGTCGCCGACCACCGTGTCGGCCAGCCGGACCAGGGTCCCGACCACGTCGCCCTCCCGGACGCGGGTGGTCTCCGGGCTGGGCCGTTCGTCCGGGAGGCTCACAGCCCCGCCGGCCGGGCGGTCCGGCAGACGACCCGGAACGCATCGCCGAGCGAGGCCACGGCGAGGAGCCGGGACACGGCACGGCTCGGCTCGACCAGCACCAGCGTCGACCCCCGTGACGCCAGGTCGTCGCGCAGACGGATCATCATCGAGACACCCCGGGCGTCGATGAACGTCACCCCGGAGAGATCGAGGGCGACCGTCGGTACCGCCACCTGCACGGCGGCGGCCACGCCCTGGGCCACGACCGGGACGGTGGCGGTGCAGACCGACCCCCCCACGGCGACGTCGAGACGGTCACCGGTGCGCCAGGACGACAGCGAGACCGGCTCGGCCGGTGCGTCCGCACCCCCCGACTCCGGCCTCGTCGCGGACCATCCCACGGTACACACCCGCTCTCTCTGGAGCGGCTGACGGGATCGCCGGGGACCGGGGCGATGACTCAGCCGACGACCGAAGCGTCGCCTGCCGTCAACCTATCGAAATGTCACCCGAAACGGGGTCGGATCGCGTCACCAGTGCAGCTCCTCGCATCCCCGGTGGGAGGCCGGTTCGACCTGGAAGGTGCCGTGGGCGATGTCGTAGCGCTCCACCAGGAGCTGCCGGGCCCGGTCGAGGACGGCGTGGGGATCGGCGTCGCCCGCCGTCACCAGGTGGGCCGACGCCGCCTCCATCTCCGACGTCAGCGTCCAGACGTGGAGGTCGTGGACGTCGACGACGTCGGGGATGGCGCCCAGGTCGGCCGTCAGGGTGGCGAGATCCACGCGGTCGGGGGCGGCCTGGAGCAGGACCCGGACCGAGCGTCGGCCGAGCCGCCAGGTGCGGGGCAGGATCCACACACCGATGGCGGCGGCCACCACCGGGTCGACCCAGGTCCAGCCGTAGAGCTGGAGGAGCACGGCGGCGGCGATCACACCGACGGACCCGACCGTGTCGGCCAGCACCTCGAGGTAGGCGCCCTCGACGTTGAGCGACTCCCGGGACCCTTCCCGCAGCAGGGCGAAGGCGACCAGGTTGACGGCGAGGCCGGCCACGGCCACGGCCAGCATCGCCGCCCCCATCACCTCTGGGTCGCCGAACAGGCGACGGACGGCCTCCACGACGACCCAGACGGCCACCCCGAAGAGGAGGAGCGCGTTCACGAAGGCGGCCAGGATCTCGAGCCGGTAGAGCCCGAAGGTGTGGCCGCCGGGACCCGGGCCGGCGGCGCCCCGGGCCTCGAACCGGGAGGCGAGCTGGATGGCGGCGAGCGCCATGCCGATGCCGATCACGTCGGTCAGCATGTGACCGGCATCGGAGAGGAGGGCCAGCGAGCCGGTCACGAACCCGGCGCCGGCCTCCACGAAGAAGAACGACCCGATGAGGACGAAGGCCCACAGGAGCCGGTTCCGGTGGCGGGCGCCGGCCCGGGCCAGGCCGGGTCCGTGGTCGTGACCGCCGCCCATCCGCCGACACGATACGGGCCCCGGCCCGGAGCGGTCGGGCGGTAGGTTCGCCGCCATGACCCGGCTGCGCTTCGGGGCCTTCATCGCCCCCCACCACCCCATCGGCGAGCACCCCGTGCTGCAGTTCCAGCGTGACCTCGACCTGGCCGAGCAGCTCGACCGTCTCGGCTACGACGAGCTGTGGTGCGGTGAGCACCACTCCACCGGCTGGGAGATGATCGCCTCACCCGAGATGTTCCTCGCCGCCGCCGGGCAGCGGACCCACCGCATCATGCTCGGCACGGGCGTCGTCTCGCTGCCGTTCCACCATCCCTTCCACGTGGCCCAGCGCCTGGTGCAGCTCGACCTCATGACGGGCGGCCGGGCCATCTTCGGTTCGGGGCCGGGGGCGCTGCCGTCCGACGCCCACACCCTCGGCATCGACCCGCTCGTCCTGCGCGACCGCCAGGACGAGGCGCTGGGGGTGATCATCCGGCTCCTACGCGGTGACGAGCGCTTCAGCCACGAGACGGAGTGGTTCACGCTGCGCGATGCCCGGCTGCAGCTCCTCCCGCTCCAGGAGGAGATGGGCATGGCCGTGGCGTCGATGATCAGCCCGTCGGGCATGACGCTGGCCGGCAGGCACGGCACCGGCGTGCTCTCGATCGGGTCGATGTCGACCGCCGGGCTGGAGGCCCTGCCCACCCAGTGGAGCTTCGCCGAGGAGTCAGCGGCGGAGCACGGCCGGACCGTCGACCGGCGCGACTGGCGTGTCGTCATGTCCTGGCACCTGGCCGAGACGAGGGAGCAGGCCCGGGCCGAGGCCCGCGACGGGCTGTTCCGCTGGCACAACGAGTACACCGTCGGCACCCTGCAACGGCAGGGGGCGGTGGCCTACGACAGCCCCGACGCCGCCGTCGACGCCGTCACCGGCGGGGCCACGGCGGCGGCGGCCAGCGGCTCGTCGGTCATCGGCACGCCCGACGACCTGGTCGAGTTCATCCGCCACATGCACGACCTGACGGGCGGGTTCGGGACCGTGATCGGCTTCGTCCACGACTGGGCCAACCCCGAGGCCACCCGCCGGAGCTGGGACCTGGTGGCCCGCTACGTCGTGCCCGAGATCAACGGCCACCTCGACGGGCTGCGGGAGAGTCAGCACCACGTCATCACCCACCGGGAGCCCTTCGAGCGGGCCACCCGGGCCATCATGGACAAGATCGAGGCCAACCAGCGAGCCGTCGAGGCGCTCCAGACCACCCTCTCCCGCGCCGCTCGGTAACGTCCGCTCGAGAACCGAGCGGGGAGCGCGTCGTGGACCTGGACCAGATCAAGCAGGAGGCGGCCCGCCTCAGCCCGTGGGCGCACTTCGCCACCGTCGGCCCCGACGGGGAGCCCCACGTGGCCCCGGTGCACCCGGCCTGGGACGGTGACCGGCTGGTGACCATGACCGGTACCGACTCCAGGAAGGCCCGCAACGTCGCCGCCGGGTCGGGGGTGTGCTCGCACTGGCAGGTGGGTCCCGACACCGGCTTCGACAGCCTGCTGGTGTGGGGTCGGGGCGAGGTGCTCGACGACGACGGGACCAAGCGCCGGCTGTGGGAGGGCATCTTCGACTACGACCTGAGCGAGTTCGCGCCCGGCGGACCCGACGACTCACCCGGCACCGGGTTCCTCTCTGTCACCCCGAGCCGCGCCCTGCTCCTGCGCAACTACGGCATGGCCGGCCGGGAGACCTGGTCCGCCGGCTGAGAGCCCGGTACCGGGCAGCGGTAGGGTCGACGGAGGTACACACCGCGCCGGGAGGCTCGCCAATGCACGTCGGGATGTCGTCCATCTTCCAGGGCTTCGGAGGGTCGCTGTCGGACCGGGAGGTGTGGGAGGCCGACCTGCACCTGGCCGACCTGGCCGAGCCGCTCGGCTACGAGTCCATCTGGAGCGTCGAGCACCACTTCACGAACTACACGATGAGCCCGGACGTGCTGCAGTTCCTGTCCTACATGGCCGGCCGCACGACCACGGCGAAGCTGGGATCGATGGTGGTGGTGCTGCCCTGGCACGACCCCCTCCGGGTGGCCGAGCAGATCGTGCTGCTCGACCACATGTCGAAGGGTCGCCTCATCCTCGGGCTCGGTCGGGGGACCGGGCGGGTCGAGTTCGAGGGGCTGCGGGTCGACATGGGCGAGGCCCGGCAGCGGTTCAAGGAGTCGGCCGAGGCCATCATGGGGGCCCTCGAGACCGGCGTCATGGAGTACGACGGCGAGTACATCCGCCAGCCCCGAGTCGAGCTGCGACCCGGTCCGTACGCCTCCTTCAAGGGGCGGCTGTACTCGGCCACGGTGAGCCCCGAGTCGGCCGAGATCATGGCCCGCCTCGGCACCGGCGTGCTCGTCGTGCCCCAGAAGCCGTGGGGCGCGGTGAAAGACGAGACGGCCGTCTACCGCAACACCTTCCGCGACGCCATCGGAGAGGAGCCACCGCCCCCGGTCGTGGCCGGCTGGACGTTCGTCGACGAGAGCGCCGACCGGGCCGAGGAGCAGGCCCGGACGTGGATCGGTTCCTACTGGGACTCGGTCATCGACCACTACGAGTTCGACCAGCCCCACCTCAAGTCCACGCCCGGCTACGAGTTCCACGGGCTCATGTACGACCGCCTCAACCAGCCGGGTGGCCCCGAGAAGATGACCGAGTTCTACATCGGCCTGCAGCCGTGGGGTACCCCCGACCAGGTGCTCGACAAGATCAGTCACTTCTGCGACCTGGTGGGCAGCGACAGCTTCACCGGCGTGTTCCGCTACGGCGGCATGCCACCGGCCGAGGGCGAGCGCAACATGCGTCTCTTCGCCGAGCGGGTCATGCCCGAGCTGAAGCGGGTGCCGCCGGCCGCCGAGCGCCTCGACCCGGCCCAGCTCGACATGGCCGCAGCCGGCTGAGCGCCGACCCGGTGCTCAGGCCCGGGCCGCCCGCAGGTGCTTCGTGCGGCGGGCGCGCTCGGTCGGGTCGAGGACGACCTTGCGGAGGCGCACCGACGACGGCGTCACCTCGACGCACTCGTCCTCGGCGATCAGCTCCAGGGCCTGCTCCAGCGACAGCTCCCGGGGTGGGGTGAGCCGGACGGTCGTGTCGGCCGCCGCCGCCCGCATGTTGGTCTGCTTCTTCTCCCTGGTGATGTTGACGTCCATGTCCTCGGTGCGGCTGTTCTCGCCCACCACCATGCCGGTGTAGACGGGGGCGCCGGGCGGCACGAGCAGGGTGGCCCGCTCCTGCAGGTTCTGCATGGCGAACGGCGTGACGACACCCGTGCGGTCGCTCACCAGGCTGCCGGTGGCGCGTGACCGCAGCTCGCCCGCCCACGGCTCGTAGCCGTCGAACACGTGGTGAAGCGTCCCCGTCCCCCGGGTCTCGGTCAGGAAGCGGGTCCGCACGCCGACCAGACCCCGGGCCGGGATGACGTAGTCGAGACGGACCCAGCCCGTGCCGTGGTTGACCATCTGCTCCAGCCGCCCCTTGCGGCCGGCGAGCAGCTGGGTGACGGCGCCGACGTGCTCCTCGGCCACGTCGACGGTCAACCGCTCGACCGGCTCGTGGACGGTGCCGTCGATCTCACGGGTGACGACCTGGGGCTTGCCGACGGTGAGCTCGAAGCCCTCCCGCCGCATGATCTCCACCAGGACGGCCAGCTGCAGCTCGCCGCGACCCTGCACCTCCCAGGCGTCGGGGCGGTCGGTGGCGAGCACCCGGATCGACACGTTGCCGACCAGCTCGGCGTCGAGACGGCCCCGGATCAGCCGGGCCGTCAGCTTGTCGCCCTCGCGGCCGGCCAGGGGCGAGGTGTTGACCCCGACGACCATCGACAGGCTGGGCTCGTCGACGTGGATGACGGGCAGCGGACGGGGATCGTCGACGTCGGCCAGCGTCTCGCCGATGGTCACACGGTCGATGCCCGCCACGGCGATGATCTCGCCCGGTCCCACCTCGTCGGCGCTGACCCGGTCGAGGTTCTCGGTGACGTGCAGCTCGGCCACCCGGGCCCGCTCGATCGATCCGTCGGCCCGGCACCACGCCACCACCTGACCGCGCCGGAGCACGCCGTGGCGCACCCGGCACAGGGCCAGGCGGCCGAGGTAGGGGGAGGCGTCGAGGTTGGTGACGAGCGCCTGGAGGGGGTGGTCGGGGTCGTGCTGCGGAGCGGGCACGTGGTCGACCAGCACCTCGAAGAGGACCTTCAGGTCGCTGCCCGCCACCCCTGCGTCGGTCGAGGCCCAGCCGTCGCGGGCGTTGGTGTAGACGATCGGGAAGTCGATCTGGTGGTCGGCGGCGTCGAGGTCGAGGAACAGCTCGTAGACCTCGTCGACGACCTCGGCGATGCGGGCGTCGGGCCGGTCGACCTTGTTGACGACGAGGATGACGGGCAGGTCGGCGGCGAGGGCCTTGCGCAGCACGAACCGGGTCTGGGGCAGCGGCCCCTCGCTCGCGTCGACCAGGAGGAGCACGCCGTCGACCATGGTGAGCGCCCGCTCGACCTCCCCGCCGAAGTCGGCGTGGCCGGGCGTGTCGACGATGTTGATCTTCACGCCGCCGTAGTGCACGGCGGCGTTCTTGGCCAGGATGGTGATGCCCTTCTCGCGCTCGAGGTCTCCCGAGTCCATCACCCGGTCGGCGACGTCCTCGTTGGCGCGGAACGCCCCCGACTGCCACAGGATGGCGTCGACGAGCGTCGTCTTGCCGTGGTCGACGTGGGCGATGATGGCGACGTTTCGCAGGTCGGGGCGCGAGCGCATGACGGCCTTCTACGGGGGCGGGCGACCGGACGGTGGACCGGTCGGGATGCCCAGGGTAGGGGCCGGGTCGCACGGAACGGCCTCGCCGCCTCCCGGGTCGGGTGTGTACCGCATGCGCATGGCCCGCGTGAACGTCTACCTGCCGGACGATCTCGCCGAGGAGGTCCGCGCCGCCGACCTGAACGTGTCCAAGGTGGCGCAGGAGGCACTGCGTCGGGAGCTGGCGGCGAACAGGTCCGAGGCCTGGCTCGAGGAGGTCCGGCGTCTGCCCAGACTCGACATCGACCACGAGACCGTGCTGAGGGCGGTGAGAGAGGCCAAGGACGAGTTGTGGGGGCCGGAGTGAGCCGGGTGGTCGTCGATGCATCGGCGATGGTCGAGCTCTACAGCGACACGGCACAGGGGGCTTCTGTCGAGGATCGGTTGCTCGGCGAGGAACTTCACGCACCTGCTCATCTGGATTCGGAGGTTCTGTCGGCGCTCGGTCGACTACACCGCGCCGGTGCGATGAGCGTCACGGAAACGGCCGGCCGCCTCGACGTCGTGGCCCGCTCGACCGTCGAGCGCCACCCGCTCGCCGGGCTGCTGGCCGGGGCGTGGCAGCGGCGCGACAACCTCGCCTCGTCGATGGCCTCTACGCCGAGCTCGCCCATCAGCTCGGCGGTGTCCCCCTCGTCACCACCGACGGCGGAATTGCCGCCGCTTACCGCGGCGCCGAGCTGATCACGGGCTGACTCATCCCTCCCGGCGGGCCCGGAAGGCGGCGGCGTCGTGCTCGACGAGGCGGTCGGGGTACTCGAGGCCCGCCCGCACGTCGTCGTCGAGGTCCCAGGGTCGGTGGACGGCCTTGCCCCCGACGTCGGCCAGCTCCGGTACCCAGCGCCGCACGTAGTCACCGGACGGGTCGTAACGCTCGGCCTGGCGGACCGGGTTGTAGACCCGGTTCGGGCGGCGGTCGGCGCCCGTGCCGGCCACCCACTGCCAGTTGGCCGAGTTGTTGACGATGTCGCCGTCGAGCAGCCAGTCGAAGAAGTGCCGGGCCCCCCAGCGCCAGTCGAGGTAGAGGTCCTTGCACAGGAAGTGGCCTGTGATCAGCCGGGCCCGGTTGTGCATCCAGCCCTCGTGGTGGAGCTGGCGCATGCCGGCGTCGACGATCGGGTAGCCGGTGCGGCCCTCGCACCACGCCACGAACCGGCGCTCGTCGCGGCTCCAGTCGTCGCCCCGGGGCTTCATGGCCCGCCGGGCCAGGTCGGGGTGGGTGTCGGCCATCTGGTGGTGGAAGTCGCGCCAGCACACCTGGCGGACGAACGGCTCGGCCCCGGCCCGGCCGTCGGCGGCGTCGACCAGCTCCCGGGGTGAGAGGCAGCCGAAGTGGAGGTAGGGGCTGAGGCGGGAGGTGTCGTCGCCGGCCAGGTCGTCGTGGTGGTCGCCGTAGTCGGCGAGCGACGAGAGCAGCCAGCGGTGCATCAGCTCCCGACCCGGGCCCTCCCCGCCGGCGGCCACCTCGGGTGACCGCTTCCCGGACACGAGGTCGTCCCAGGCCGGGATGGCGCCCGGGTCGAGGCCGCCGGGGAGGGGGACCCTCCCGGGGGCGGACGCCACGGGGCGCAGGTCGTGATCGGACCAGCGCCGCCAGTACGGGGTGAACACCTGGTAGTTGTCACCGCCCCCGGTGGTGACGTCGCCGGGCGGCACGACGGTGATGCCGGGGCACGGCACGAGCCCGGTGCGGTGGTGCCGGCACGCGTCGGCCAGGCGCCGCTCCCGGTCGAGGCCGTAGCGGGCCACCTCGGCCGACAGGAACACCGCCCCCGCCCCCACCTCGTCGACCACCGCCATCGTCTCGTCGACCACGTCACCCCGCCGGACGACCAGGTCGCCCCCCCGGTGCCGCAGGGACGCCCGCAGGTCGGCCAGCGCCTCGACCAGGAAGCCGACCCGGTTGGGGGTGGCGTAGTGGCGGTCGAGGATGCCGTCGTCGAGCACGAAGAGGGGCACGACGGTCTCGGCCACGGCCAGGGCATCGGTCAGGGCGGGCAGGTCGTGGACGCGCAGGTCGCGGGTGAACAGGACGACGGCGCAGCGCACCCCGGCATCCCTACCCGCTGGCGGGACCCGACCCCGAACCGCCCGCCCCCGGTCGGCTGACGACACGACGGCATCGACACGACGGCATCGACACGACCGCCGAGCGACCGGGCCCTGGGGTGACCGGGCGATGGGATGACGCCTCCTGACTAGGGTCGGGGCGATGGATGGTCCCCCCGGCCTCCGGGGGCCGCTGTTCACCGACCTGTACGAGCTGGTCATGGCCCAGACGTACCTGCGCACCGGCCTGGCCGACCGTCGGGCCCGGTTCGACTACTTCTACCGGTCCAACCCCGACTACGGCACCCATCAGGCCGGCTTCGGCGTCACCGCCGGTCTCGGCCCGTTCCTCGGCTGGTTGGAGGCGTTCCGGTTCACCTCCGTCGAGCGGGAGCGCCTGACCGACATCCGCAACGCCAGCGGGCGCCGGGTGTTCGACGCCGCCTTCCTCGACTGGCTGGTCGGCGGCGACCACGTCTCGGAGCTGGAGGTGAGCGCCGTCGACGAGGGCCGGGTCGTGCACCCCCACCTGCCCGTCGTGAGCGTGGTCGGTCCGCTGGCCGCCGCCCAGCTGGTCGAGACCGCCCTGCTGAACCACCTGAACTACGCGTCGCTCATCGCCACCAAGGCGGCCCGCATCGTCCGCAGCGCGCTCGGCAGCCCGACGCTCGAGTTCGGGATGCGTCGCGGTCCGGGAGCGGGCGTCGACGAGGGGGCCCGGGCTGCGCTGATCGGCGGGTGTGACGCCACGTCCAACGTGGAGGCGTCGGTGGCGGCCGGGGTCGACCCGCAGGGCACGCACGCCCACAGCTTCGTGCAGGCCTTCATGGCGGTGGGCGGGGGCGAGCTGGAGGCGTTCCGGGCCTTCGCCGCCGACCACCCCGACGGGTGCGTGCTCCTGGTCGACACCATCGACACGCTCGGATCGGGGCTGCCCAACGCCATCACCGTGTTCGGTGAGCTCCGGGATGCGGGGCACCGGCCCGGGGGTGTCCGCCTCGACTCGGGCGACCTCGCCTACCTCGGCGTGCGGGCCGCCCGGATGCTCGACGACGCCGGCTTCGACGACGCCCGCATCGTGCTGTCGGGCGACCTCGACGAGCTGACCATCTGGCAGATCCTCACCCAGATGGCCGACGAGGCCGCCCGGGAGGGGGTCGACATCGCCGCCCTGCGGGCCCGGCTGGTGTACGGCGTCGGGACACGGCTCATCACGTCCGAGGGCGACGGCGCCTTCGACGGCGTCTACAAGCTGGTCGGCATCTGCGACGAGGACGGCGCGTGGGTTCCCGCCGTCAAGATCTCCGAGAACCCGGCCAAGATCCCCATCCCCGGGCCCAAGGCGGTGTGGCGGCTCTACGACCGGCGGGGGACGGCGTCGGTCGACGTCGTGACCGCCGACGACGGCGACCCACTCGACGCCGACACCGTCCGCCTGCACCACCCCTACCTCGACGGCGTGAGCCGGACACTGCCACGGGACGCCGTCTCACGGGCCGAGCCGCTCCACCGCACCGTGTTCTCCGACGGCGCCCCCACCACCGCGCCCCCGCCGGTGGCCGAGCTGCGGGACCGCTGCCGGGCCGACATCGAGCGTCTCGACCCGGGCGTCGTCCGCCTCGTCAACCCGCACCGCTACCACGTCTCCCTCGACGACACCATGAAGGCCCGCCAGCGCCACGCCGTGGAGCGGGCCCGCTCGGGCATCCGGGCGACCTGACACCCGTGGTGGGGGTCATGACCCCCACCACGGGTGTCAGGTCGGCGTGGAGGGGGCGATGCCGGCCCGGTCGGACACCCAGTTCCAGAGGCGGGCCCGGCGCTCGGGGGAGTCGGTCCGACGGGTGGTGGGGAGCTTGTGGATGGAGCGCTGGCGGCGGTCGAGCCAGAACCCTCCGTTCGTGGCGAGGGGCTCGCCGTCGTCGGCGGCCAGCCACACCATGGTGTCGGCGCCCTCCTCGGGCGGGCGCAGCAGGGGACCCATCACCTTGTCGAAGGTGGGCAGCGAGGCCGTCACCCCGGGGGTGTCGGCCCAGCCGGGGTGCATGGCGTGGAAGTGGACCCCGGTGTGGCCGAACCGCTGCGCCCACACCTCGTTCAGGGTCACCTGGGCCCGCTTGGCCCGGGCGTACTGGGTCGAGCCGTTGTAGTCGGCGGGGCCCATCTCGAGACCCGAGACGGTCAGGCCCTGCGTGTACATCCCGCCCGACGACATGGTCAGCACCCGCGCCGGCGACGAGTCCTGCAGCAGCCCCAGCAGCAGCGAGGTGAGCAGGAACGGACCGACCACCTGGCTCGCCACCGTGGCCTCGGTGCCGTCGGGTGCCACCCGGCGCTCGTCGCTCAGCGAGCCGGCGTTGTGGATCAGCACGTCGAGGCGCTCCTGGCGGATGAAGATCTCCTGGGCGAGGGCGCGGACCTCGGTCAGATCGCCGAGGTCGGCGGCGAGCTGGGACAGGCGGTCGCTGCCGGTCGACGCCGCCAGCTCGTCGACCACCCCCTGGTTCCGCTCGGCGGACCGCCCGTTGAGCACCACGGTGGCGCCGGCCCGGGCCAGCGCCTCGGCGGCCGCCCTGCCGAGGCCCGACGTGGCCCCGGTGACGAGCACGACCCGACCGGTGAGATCGTGCCGGGCCGGGTCCGACCAGTCGTCGAGCCGCCGGCGCACGGCCGGACCGATCCGCGTGAAGCTCGGCACCACCGTGGCCTCGAGCACCGTGTCGACGAGGTCACGCAGCGCCATGGGTCCAGCATGGCGGGCCCCGGGCTCAGACCCCGAACCGGGGCCGGCGGAACGGCCAGGAGTCGACCCGCCTACGATGCGCCCGAGCCGGGGAGGCGCCGTGACCAGTCGATTCCTGCACCCGTTCGCCCCACCCTCGAAGCCGGGGGACGCCTTCGTGGAGGTGGTCAGGGGGTCGGGCGCCACCATCTGGGACGCCGACGGCAACGAGTACGTCGACGCCATGTCGGCCCTGTGGTTCGCCCACGTGGGCTACGGGCGGCCCGAGGTGGTGGAGGCCATCGCCGACCAGGCGGCCCGGCTGCACACGTACCACTGCTTCGACCCGTTCACCAACGGACCGGCCGAGGAGCTGGCCGGCCGCATCGCCGCCATCGCCCCCGTCGAGGACCCCCGGGTGTTCCTCACGTCGTCGGGGTCCGAGGCCATCGACACGGCCGTCAAGCTGGCCCGGGCGGCCCAGATCCGGGCCGGTCACCCCGACCGGGCCCTCGTCGTGTCGCTGACGGGCGGCTTCCACGGCACCAACCTCGGCGGCACCAGCGCCCAGGGCATCCCGGCCAACCAGGAGGGCTTCGGGCCTCTCGGCGCCGGCTTCGTGACCGTGGCCGGCCACGACGTCGAGGCCATGGCCACCTTGTTCGCCGAGCGGGGTGACGAGGTGGCGGCGGTGGTGTGCGAGCCCGTCCAGGGTGCGGGCGGGGTGCTGCCCCCACCCGACGGCTACCTGGCCGCCCTCCGTCGACTGTGCGACGACCACGGTGCCTTCCTCGTGGCCGACGAGGTGATCTGCGGGTTCGGTCGCCTCGGCCGGTGGTTCGGGTGTGAGCGCTACGACGTGCGGCCCGACCTCGTCACGTTCGCCAAGGGGGTCACGTCCGGCTACGTCCCCCTCGGCGGCGTCGTGGTCGGGGCGGCCGTGCACCGCCCCCTCGCCGACGACACCGACTTCGTCCTGCGCACCGGCTACACGTACTCGGGTCACGCCACGGCCTGCGCCGCCGCCCTCGCCTGCCTCGACGTCACCGAGCGGTGCGGCCTCCTGGAGCGGGCCGTCGTGCTGGGGGACCGTCTCGCCGACGGCCTCGGCTCGCTCGTGGCCGACGGGCGCTACGCCGCGCTGCGCGGCGTCGGCTTCGTGTGGGCGCTCGTCACCCACCCCGACCAGGACCCGCCGGCCGTGCGGGACCGGGCCCTGCGGTCCGGTGTCGTCATCCGCCCCCTGTCGGGCGCCGTGGCGTTCTGCCCGCCTCTCGTCACGACCGAGGCCCAGGTCGACCGCATCGTCGACGCCATGGCCGGCGTCGCCTGGGGATGAGCCCGTCCCGGAACGGGGCGGAACCCGCCCCCGGTGCCGTTCACCGTCCGTGCACGGATGCGCTGCCGGGTCGTCACCCACCTCTTGTAGTGTCGTCCTCACCGAGGAGGGGGGCCATGGCTGACCAGCGCACCGACGGCACGTCAGCCGACGAAGGTCGTGCCCTGCGGGCCCGCCGTCGCGGCGGACCCGGCCCCGGTCCCGATCTGCTCGACGCGCTCTCCCGGCGGACCTTCGAGGAGGTCTTCGTCACCGAGTACCAGTCCATGGTCCGGCTGGCCTACCTGCTCATCGGGTCCGTGGCCGTGGCCGAGGAGATCGTGCAGGAGGCGTTCATCCGCCTGCAGGGCCGATGGGATCGCGTCGACGCCCCCGGCGGCTACCTGCGCTCGACCGTCGTGAACATGAGCCGCAACGAGATCCGCCGACGGGGGCGCGAGCAGCGCGCCGTGCGACGCCACCCCCGGCCCGACGGCAGCATCGACCTCGGCGCCGACGAGATGCTCGACGCCGTGGCCCAGCTGCCGCCCAAGCGCAGGGCCGCCGTCGTTCTCCGCTACTACGAGGACCTCACCGAACGCGAGATCGCCGACATCCTCGGCGTTCGACCCGGCACCGTGAAGTCGCTCCTGCACCGGGGTCTCAAGCAGCTGCGGGCGGCACTCGGCTGACCCGCCGCCAGCGGCGTCGGGAACCGGCCGGGGTGCTGCGGTGTCGTTACGGGCGTGGGTGACGGTGACGAGCTCGAGCGGCGCCTCGCCGACGCGCTCGGCCGGTCCGCCGGCTCGATCGCCGCCCGGGGCGACCACGCCTACAGCCGCATCCAGCGACTCGCCGCCCGGCGCACCCGCCGCCGTCGCATCCTGGCCGCCGGATCGGGCCTGGCCCTCACCGTGGGCGCGCTGGCCGGGGTGGTCGTGCTGCGGACCGGCGAGCGGAGTGCGGTCACCACCGCCCCCCGGGGTCCCGACGCGCCCCTCCCGGTGTTCGAGCCCGCCACGCTCCCGATCGGTTTCGAGGTCACGACGGCCCGCGAGGTGCCGAGGCTGCCCGAGCCCGAGCCCGACGAGTACCTGCAGGTGTTCCGGTCGCCCGACCCCCCCGGGGCCGCCGTCGTGCTGCGGGAGTCGCCCGCCACCACGCCGCTGCCGCCCTTCGGCTCGCTGACCGAGGACCAGACAGCCATCCACGTCGGCGGCGCGCCCGGGGTGCTCACGACCATGGGCCCCGACCGGTCGTCGCTGCGCTGGACGGGCGGCGGCACCTCGCGTGAGCTGCACGGCACCGGGCTGACCTCGGAGGAGCTGCTGGTCATGGCCCGCAGCGCCGAGCCCCGGGTCGACGGGCCGGGCTACGAGACGCCCATCCTGCCCGCCGGGCTGGCGCCGGTGGCCGAGGGCGCCGTCGACGTCGACGAGGTGGCGCTCCGTCAGCTCGTGTACCGCTCCGGCGACGACGCCAGCCTCGACGTGACCATCCGGGCCGGCTCCCCCCTGGAGCTCGACTACCTGCGCCTGGCCCGGCCCGAGGCCCAGACCATCCGACGCAGCGAGGGTGCCGCCCTGCTCGTTCCCGGGGAGGAGGGCAGCTCCGACACCCTCTACTGGACCGAGGGCGACGGGGTCGTCATCGAGGTGCGGGGCGAGGGGGTCGAGCGCGGTGAGCTGGTCCGCTTCGCCGACGACCTCCGCCGGGTCGACCAGGACGCCTGGGAGGAGCTGAAGAACGCCGCCGGCGACCGGGCCGTGGTGGTGCGGGGCGACGAGACCCCGCCCGCCCCCGTCCGACCCGGAGCCGAGGCCGACGAGCCCGACTACGTCATCAGGGGCCTGCTCAACGCCACCCTGGAGTGGGAGGCGAGCTGGGACGAGCCCGGCCCCGACGGCCGCTGCGTCACCGTGACCCTGGCCGAGCGGGCCGCCGAGGCCTGCTTCGGCGACGGTCCGGGCGCGGCCAGGGTCGACGTGCTCGGCCGTACGGCCGTCGTCACCGTGGACGTCGACCCCTCGGCGAGCGGCCTGCCCGTCGACGCCTCCCACGGTGACGTGACCATCGCATGGGTCGGAGCCGACCACGTCCCGGCCGGGCTGGTCTCGGCCGACGGCGCCGTGGTGGCGGTGGTCGACACACCCGACGCCGCTCCGCTCACCACCGGGACGGGCCGCCGGGCGGAGTGACCCCCCCGACCCGACCCCGGGTCAGCCGACGACGACGATGAGGCCGATCAGGGCGGCCCAGATGAGCGCGCCCAGCACGGCCGCCACCAGCAGGCCCCCGGCGAAGCGGGTGCCCCCGTCGCTCGACGCCACCGACGGCGTACCGGCCCGCACGGCCCGGTGCCGGGCCAGCTCGACGGCGAAGGCGGCGTTCAACCCCTCCACCAGGTCGGCCACCTCCACGGCGTCGACGTCGGCACGGGTGCGGGCGGGCACGGCCTCCGGGGTGGGGCGCACCCCGGTTCCGGCGGCGGGATCAAGGGTCTCACGGGCCATGGAACCGCCATCGGTCGACCCGGTCGCCGACTTGAGCGGAACCTTCACGGCACGACCATCCTTCACGGCACGACCATGAGGTCGACGGCGACGTCGCCGCGGGCCATCGGAGCGGCCGTGGCCGACACGAGCTTGCCGCCACGGAAGTGGTACACGACGCCCTCGGGCGACAGGATCAGGTAGCTCGACCCGTCCGCCACGGCCCGGATGCGCACGCCGGCCAGGCCCGGATCGAGCCCCGGCAGCGAGCCGTGGAACGCCACCCCGTAGGCGAAGATGCCACCGTCGGCGCCCACCAGCCAGTATCCGGACCCGTCGGCCGAGGCCGTGAGGGAGGCCACCGGGGCGTTCAGGGTCCTGCCCCCCATGGAGCCGAGGAACGGGACGCCGTAGGAGAAGATGCCCCCGTCCGATCCGACCAGCCAGTACCCGCCCCCGGCGGCCGCCATGTCGAGGATCTCCCCGTTGAGTGGCCGGCCCCCCATCGAGCCGAGGAACGGGACGTTCTCCCCGTAGGAGAAGATGCCGCCGTCGCTGCCCATCAGGTAGTAGCCGGAGCCGTCCGCGTTGGCGGCCATCGCCCGGATGCCCCCGTTGAGGGGTAGTTCCCGGGCGTCGCCGTGGTGCACGGCGTCACCGAAGGTGTCGACCCGTCCGTTGTCCCGGACGATCCAGTAGCCCCGACCCGTCGGCGTGACGGCGCCGGCCACGACCGGTGAACCGGTCGTGGCGCCGGGACCGCCGACCGTGGCGGCGCCCCGCAGGGCGTGCACCGACCCGCCCCGGGTCACGACGTAGAGCCCCGGGGTGGACATCTTGCCGTCGGCACCACCGGTGCCCCCACCCCCGCCGCTCGGCTCGGGCTTCGGTGGCGCCGGCCCGCCGGAGGGGGCGATCCGGGCCAGCCACCGGCTGTCGGCCGTGTTCCAGTGGGTGGCCAGGTAGGTCCCGGGCGCCGGATCGGTGTGAAAGTAGTCGTCGCCGTTGCAGTCGAGCCGGCGGTCGGCGGCCTTGTCGGCGCACACCACCCGCAGCGTCGTGCCCGGGCCATCCCGGTAACACATCACGTCGTACTCGTCGTCACAGTGTCCGTAGGCGGTCGAGTGGGGGGCCGACGCCTGCACGCCCCCGAGGTTGTGCATCAGCTCGTGGGCGGCGACGGCCGACGTCCAGCACCCGGCGTCGATGCGGGCGAAGCCGATGCGGGTGTTGTTGGGGTTGTCGGCCCGGGGCGAGTCGTCGGGGTACTGCAGGGCGAGGCCGCAGTAGACGTCGGTGTCGAAGAACACGACGTACTTGCGGTCGTCGCGGTCGTAGCCGAGCGAGGCCAGCTCGTCGATCATCGTCCAGAAGTCACCGGCGGCGGCGGAGCTGAGCGACACCGTCTCGATGTCGAGGCCGCAGCGGGCGTCGGTCACGAAGCGGATGTGGCGCACGCCGCCCGTCTCCGCCGCCGAGGACGACACGACCTGGTCCATGCCGGCCGCCAGCGCGGGAGCGGCCCGGACGAACGTGGCCGGGTCGTTGCGCCCCCCCCGCTCCCCGGCGTAGACGATCTGCACCCGCTCGCCGCTGACCCCGTCGCCGTAGCAGGGAACCGTCGTCTCCGCCGCCGACAGCACCGCGCCGGTGAGATCCACCGGTCGTCTTGCGTCGAGCCCGGCCGGGGCGGGGTCGGGGCCGTGGGTGCAGCCGGTCGCCCCGCCGGGTAGTGGGCCGGCGAACAGGTTCGGCCCGCACTCACCATCGGGGTCCACCCGCATCCCGTCCAGCCGCACCCCGAGGGAGGCGGCCCGCTCGGAGGCCGTCGGCGTCGACGCCGCCGCCCCCTCACCGGTGGCGGTCAGGGCCGGCACGGCCGCTCCCAGCAGCGCCGCGGCGAGGAGCACACCCCGCACCCTCCGCCGTCCGTCGTCGCGATCCGCCACACCCGCCTCCCGGTCCCCGTTGGTCCTGCGATCGGAGCGGGCGGGAGCCGACTTGAGCGAAATCCGTCAGCCGGGGCCGGTGCGGCGGGAGCCATCGGCGTCGTCGTCGGGCAGAATCCCCCGGTGGCATCGTTGACCTGGCGCCGAGCCCCGGCCCTGCGCCGACCCCTGGCCGTGGTCGCCCTCGAGGGCTGGTTCGACGCCGGGGGCGCCGCCACCGCCGCCGCCGACTGGCTTTCCGACCGGGGCGACGCCGAGGTGATCGCCGACATCCCGGCCGAGGAGTTCTTCGACTTCCAGCAGCAGCGACCGATCGTGTCCGCCGACGGCACCGGGGAGCGCACGATCACCTGGCCCGACACGACCGTGGCGGCCCGGGTCGAGCCCGAGGGCCAGCACGATCTCCTCGTGGTCCGGGGGGTCGAGCCCCACCTCCAGTGGACCAGCTACGTCGAGGAGGTGCTGGCGGCCGTCGTCATGACCGGCACCGAGCTGGTCGTCACGTTCGGCGCCGTGGTCGCCGAGGTCCCCCACAGCCGCCCCGTCACCGTCACGGGCAGCGCCGCCGACGAACGCCTGTGCACCCACCTCGGCCTCCGCCGGCCGACCTACGAGGGGCCGACCGGCGTCGTCGGGGTGCTGCACGCCGCCCTGGAGCGGGCCCGGGTGCCGGCCGTGTCCCTCCGGGTGCCGGTGCCGCACTACGTCTCCACCCCGCCCAACCCGGCGGGCACCCAGGCCCTGCTGCGCCGGTTCGAGCAGGTCACCGGGGTCGGCACCGCCTTCACCGAGCTGGACGACGACGTCTCCGAGTGGCGGCGCCAGGTCGACCGGGCCGTGGCCTCCGATGACGAGGTGGCCGACTACGTGCGCCGTCTGGAGGAGCTCTCGCCGTCACCTGACGACCTGCCCTCCGGCGACGACCTCGCCGCCGAGTTCGAGCGCTTCCTCCGCGGCCAGGACGAGTAGCCGGATCGGGTCAGAGGACGTCCACGGCGCGCTGCGCCAGCCAGGCGTCGGCCACCACCAGCAGCGCCATGGCCTCGACGAGAGGGACGGCGCGGGGCAGCACGCAGGGGTCGTGGCGCCCGTGGGCCTCGAGGGTGACGGGCCGGTTGGCGGCGTCGACCGTGCGCTGGGGCGAGGCGATGGTGGCGGTGGGCTTGAACGCCACCCGAACCACGAGGTCCGCGCCGGTGCTGATGCCGCCCTGGATACCGCCCGACCGGTTGGTCTCGGTCACGGGACCGGCCGGTCCGGGCACGAAGGCGTCGTTGTGCTGGCGGCCGGTGAGGCGGGTGCCGGCGAACCCCGATCCGACCTCGAAGCCCTTCGCCGCCGGCAGGCCCAGCATGGCCGCCGCCAGCGCGGCGTCGAGCTTGTCGGCCACGGGGTCGCCGAGACCGGCGGGCAGGCCCCGCACGACGCACTCCACCACCCCCCCGAGGGAGTCGCCGTCGCGCCGGGCCGCCTCGATGGCCGCCTCGATGGCGTCGGCGGCGGCGGGATCGGGGCAGCGGGTGGGGCCCGCCTCCACGTCGGCGAGGGTGACGGTGGCCGGGTCGACGTCGGCGTCGTGGGGGCCGACCGAGCGGACCCAGGCCAGGCACCCGACGCCCACCGTGGCCAGGAGCTGGCGGGCGACGGCGGCGGCGGCGACCCGGCCGACCGTCTCGCGGGCGCTGGCCCGCCCGCCCCCGCTGCGG